>CAMWOK010000115.1 GCA_947175845.1 uncultured Lachnospiraceae bacterium
CGCCTTGTACTCGTTGCAGAACTCCAGGCAGTCCTCGTTGAGAAACAGCGTGATCTCCGTGCCGACACTTGTCCTGTCCCCGTCTCTCATGGAAAACTCTGTGCCGCCGTCACACTCCCAGTGCACAGGCACTGCATCCTTCTGATATGAGAGCGTATCAATGTGAACTTCATCTGCAACCATGAACGCAGAGTAGAAGCCAAGACCGAAATGACCGATAATCTGGTCATCATTTGCCTTGTCCTTGTACTTCTCGATAAAGTCTGTCGCCCCGGAAAAAGCGATCTGGTTGATGTACTCCTCAACCTCAGCCGCCGTCATACCGAGTCCGGTATCTATAAATTTGAGTGTCTTTTCCTCGGGATTGACGATGATGTGGATATCCTTCTTGACATCAGACGGATATTCGTACTCTCCCATCATCTCAAGCTTTTTCAGCTTGGTGATGGCGTCACAGCCGTTTGAGATCAGCTCTCTATAAAAGATATCATGGTCTGAATACAGCCATTTTTTAATAATTGGAAAAATATTATCACTGTTGATTGACAAGTTTCCGCGCTTCTCTGCCATATAAAATCACGTTCCTTTCTCGTTATTTGTTTTGTCGTTACGCGTTCCCAGCTGGCAATTCTGTGGACGCAGTTTCTCATCGGACGAAATCTTTTCATCCCGCTGTTAGTTAGTTTAATACCCTGTCCCACAAAAGTCAAGAGAAAATTAGCACTCATTTCTCATGAGTGCTAATAATTAATTTTTTGTTTATACTTTTTTGTTCGTTTTTATGGTTTGTCAAATGCTTTCTGATACATTTCAAAAAAGCTGCTGGTAGTCACCTCTTCATCCTCGATAAATCCCACAGTCTCCCACAGCTTCTCGTTCAGACTTCTGGTGAGTCCGTCCACGAATCCCGAATACTCCTCGTTAAATACCTCTTTTCGGCGCTGCTCCACAATCTTTATCTTGTTTCGGTCCGTCTCGTCCCGGTCAAAAGTGCTGATGCACTTGATGATGTGATAGCCGTGCTCCGTCTCCACGATGCCGCTGATCTCATCCGTTCCAAGATTGAATGCGGCCTCCTCGAACGCGGCCTCCATCACGCCTTTTCCAAACGAGTAGGTAGAGTCACTGTCCTCGCTGTACTCGGTGATCAGGCCCGAAAAATCAGCGCCTTCACGCGCCCTTGCGAGCACCTCCTGCGCCCTCTGGTACGCCTTGCGCCTTGCCTCCTCAGAGTACGGCACCCACTCCCCGTCCTCGTTCAGGGAGTACGTCTTGATCAGCACATGCTGCACGGTGATGGTTCTCGCCTCATCGTCGCTGATCTCAGGATTGATGTCCGCGATCAGATAATCGTACACCTTGCCCGCCAGGGCATACTCCTCATACATGCCGCACAGAATCTTTTCATCCACATCCAGAAGTTTTCGCTCCTTGTCCGTCAGAGAAGTGTAATACTGTTCTGCGGCTTTTGCAGCGCTGCCTAGCTCCTCCTCGGAGAGGCTGATCCCGTACTTTTCAGCCAGCAGGTTCATCGCTTTGATGCGCGCAATCCGCGCCAGCACAGTCTCCCTGAGATTCTCCTCCAGCGTCTCCCCCGCGTATGATGTCTGCCAGATCTGGCTTCCAAGCGCCTGCTCATACTGGTTTTTCGTGTTCGTCAGATAGACCATGACCTCCGCAAGCCGGCAGGATCTCCGGTCAATGCGGAACACTTCGTCCTTGTCAAAACCTGTCGTCAGCACGATCTTTGTATTTTTATACGCGTCCAGGCTGATATTACAGCCCGTCAGCCCCAGAACCATCACAAGCAGTATCGCTACAAGTCTGCTGGCATATTTGTGATATGACACTTTCATCCTCACCTCCACGGACGTCCTCATCAACACGCCCTAATCTAATGTAACAGCTTTTCATTTCCGCCGCAACCATATTTCAAAAAAAGCCAGGGCATATTCCGTTTTTCATGGCATATACTGTGTTTAAACTGCTGTATTTTTCCCGGAATTAATTCGATTGTTTGTTTAAAAAAATCAAATAATTCTGTGGCAATATCTGTTCGTTTTTGTTATAATAAGTAGTGCGATTACACAATTTGTTTGAATCTGTAGATTTATATAGCGATTTGTTTTTTATCATGATTTATGGGGGAGCATCATGGTTTTTAGCAGTCTTTCATTTATTTTTGTATTTTTGCCAGTCTTTCTGGCCCTGTATTATATACTGCCCGCCAAATGCCGGAACCTGCTGCTTTTTTTGGGAAGCCTGGTCTTCTACAGTTTTGGCGAGCCCTACTACCTGTTTCTGATTCTGTGTTCCATCACTGTAAACTTTATCATAGGCAGAGGTCTGGAGCATTTTGAGGGCAGGCATTTTGAGCGGAAAACGCTCCTGATCCTGTCTCTGATCTACAATTTTGGCTTTTTATTATTTTTTAAATACACAAACTTTTTTATTGAGAACATCAACGCCGCGCTGCGGCTTGTGCGCATCCCGTGGAGATTTTACACGCTCAGCATCACACTGCCGCTCGGAATCAGCTTCTATACTTTCCAGATCGCATCCTACGTGATCGATGTGTATCTTGGAAAGACCAAAGCTGACAAGTCCTACATCAGTCTGGGCGCGTACCTGTGTATGTTTCCCCAGCTGATCGCAGGGCCGATTGTGGTGTACTCCGATATCCGCGACGCCCTGAAATCACGGACAGTCTCCGTGTATGGCCTCGACAATGGTTTCAAAACCTTTATAGTAGGGCTGGGATACAAGGTGATTATCGCCAACCGCATCGGAACCCTGTGGAACGAGGTGTGCACGATCGGTTTTGAGAGTATCTCTACCCCGCTCGCATGGCTCGGCGCCTTCGCCTACGCGATGCAGCTCTACTTTGATTTCTGCGGCTACTCCCTCATGGCGGTCGGTCTCGGGGAAATGCTGGGCTTTCACATGCCTGCAAACTTTGAACACCCCTACACGGCGCGGAGCGTCACCGATTTCTGGCGCAGATGGCACATCACGCTCGGCGCATGGTTCCGGGAATATGTATACATTCCGCTCGGCGGCAACCGCAGAGGAAAAAAACGCATGTTATTCAACTTGCTGGTTGTCTGGTTTCTCACCGGATTCTGGCACGGCGCAGCATGGAATTTTATCCTGTGGGGACTCTTCATCTTTATATTGCAGATTATAGAGAAAAATATCACCCTGAAATGGCTCAATGCCGACAATATTTTTGCGAAGCTCACGTCACATGTGTATATGATCTTCTACATTCTTGTGAGCTGGTCCATCTTTGCAATCAGCGATTTTCGGGAGCTGGGCGTCTTTTTAAGCCGCCTCTTTCCATTCTTTGTGTCCGGTTCCGCAGACAGCCAGATGCTTTTCAATTTGTCTGATTTTACAAGGCTCGCACTGGACTATGCACCGCTGCTGATCGCAAGCATCCTGTTCGCGACAGACTATCCTGAAAGGCTGTTCGAAAAGATTCGAAACCGTTTTTTCGGTGTTGCCCTCGCATTTGTCATCTTCTGGTGGTCTGTGTACTACCTGGGCATCGGCATGAACAATCCGTTTTTGTATTTCAGGTATTGACGCCAACGTTTTTTTGAAAGGTTTTATTACGAAATGAGAGAGATAAATAGAAGAAAATATTCGGCACTGCTCATCCTGATCACCGTGTCCACCGTGCTGTTCAGCATCCTTGGGCACTACTGGAACTTGCGGTACTATAAAGGTGAAAACAGATATACGTTCTCGTCTCCGCCCCTGGCGACAGCCATGCGCGGGATCCACGACAGACTGTATGCGGCAGACTTATCCAGTCTCAACACCGATTATGCTGTTGACAACCTGACGGTCCTGTCCACCTCCGTCCGATCGGACCTGGCAGATCCGGCCGCACAGACACCGCTTGCAGACGTCCTTGCCAGCCTGTCCGGCCAGGCGGCCAACGCCGCGATCCAGCAGGAGGAGGCACAGACCTACGCCTTTGAGACGGCGACAGATGACTACTTTGCGGACGCCTGCTTTATCGGGGATTCCCGCACTGTCGGAATCAGCCAGTACGCCGGAATTGACAACGCGACGTTTCTGTGCAAGACCTCCCTGTCGATCTTTGACTACGACAAGCCCAAGATCACGTACGAGAATGCCAAAATGTCCGTCCATGACGTCCTCTCGCAGCAGCAGTTTGCCAAAATCTATCTGATGGTCGGCATCAACGAGTGCGGAACCGGGACTCCGGAAAGCTTCTACGAAAACTACCGTGACGTGGTGCTGGATATCCGCAAACTGCAGCCGGATGCACTGATCTTTATCCAGGCAAATCTGTATGTGACAAAACAGAAATCAGACGAGAGCGACAGCATCACGAACGAAAATATCGCAGCCAGAAATGCTCTGATCGCAACACTCGCAAATGAGAAAGATATCTTTTACATTGATATCAATGAGAGCAGCCTGTGCAGCGATGGCGCCCTGGTATCGGACTATACATGGGATCAGGTCCATGTCAAGGCACAATATTATACTATCTGGAAAGATTTTCTGCTCGAACATGCAATCTTTAAAACAGATCAGGAGGCTTAAAGCCCCCTGATCTGTTTTGTCACTGCCTGCAGTTGCGACTCTGTGGAGTCCAGGTCAATCAGGATGGTATCCCCCGCCTTCACCTTGTCTGCCAGGATCAGCTTTGCCGCCAGAGTCTCCACATATTTCTGAATATACCGCTTGAGCGGCCGCGCACCGTACACCGGATCGTAGCCGTTCTCCACGACAAAGTGTCCTGCCCGCTCAGTAAGCTCGATACACAGTTCTTTATCCGAAAGACGCCGGTTGATATCCGCCAGGATCAGGCCGATGATTCCGCCGATATTTTCCTTCGTGAGCGGCTTGAACAGAATCGTTTCATCCAGCCTGTTCAAAAATTCCGGCCGGAAATGTGCCCTCAATTCGCCCATGACCAGATCCTGCGCCGTCTGCTCTATCCTGCCATCGCCGTCGATGCCTTCCAGCAGATACTGCGCGCCGATGTTCGACGTCATGATCAGTATCGTGTTTTTGAAGTCCACCGTGCGTCCCTGTGCGTCTGTGATGCGCCCGTCATCCAGCACCTGCAGCAGGATATTGAACACATCCGGGTGCGCTTTCTCCACTTCGTCAAACAGTACCACACTGTACGGCTTGCGGCGCACTGCCTCCGTCAGCTGCCCCCCCTCATCATATCCCACATATCCTGGAGGCGCTCCGATCAACCGCGACACAGAATGCTTTTCCATATATTCACTCATATCGATGCGCACCATATTTGCCTCGTCGTCAAAGAGGGATGCCGCAAGTGCCTTGGCCAGCTCAGTCTTGCCGACTCCGGTAGGTCCCAGAAACAGGAAGGAGCCTATCGGCTTGTCAGGGTCCTTGATCCCTGCTTTCGAGCGGATGATCGCCTCCGTCACTTTCGTGACGCCCTCGTCCTGCCCAATCACGCGCCTGTGCAGCTCTTCATCCAGATGCAGGGTCTTGTTGCGCTCACTCTCGTTGAGCTTCGACACCGGAATCCCTGTCCAGCGCGATATGATCTTTGCAATCTCATCATCGGACACACTCTCGTGTACCAGAGACATCTCTCTCGAATTGACGCTCTCCTCCTCGCGCTCGAGCTGCTTTTTGAGTTCTGGAAGCTTTCCATAGCGCAGCTCTGCCGCCTTCTCAAGATTTCCTTCCCGCTGTGCGATCTGTATCTGATTGTTTAAATCCTCAATGTCCTCGCGCAGCTTTGACAATTTCTCAACGCACGCCTTCTCGTTGTCCCACTGTGCCTTTCGGTTGTTGAACTGCGCCTTCTGCTCGGCGAGCTCCGCCTGCAGTGCCGTCAGCCGCTCCGCGCTCAGACGGTCCTCCTCCTTTTTCAGGGCTGCCACCTCGATTTCCATCTGCATGATCCGCCGCTGCAGTTCATCGAGCTCTGCCGGCAGCGTGTCGAGCTCCGTCTTGATCATGGCGCAGGCCTCATCCACAAGGTCGATCGCCTTGTCCGGCAGAAAGCGGTCTGTGATGTAGCGGTTGGAGAGCACTGCCGCGCTCACAAGGGCATTGTCCATAATCTTGACACCGTGAAAAACCTCATACCGCTCCTTCAGCCCTCTGAGAATGCTGATCGTGTCCTCCACGGTCGGCTCCGATACCATGACTGGCTGAAAGCGCCGCTCGAGTGCCGGATCTTTCTCAATGTACTGTCTGTACTCGTCGAGAGTCGTTGCGCCTATACAGTGCAGCTCCCCCCGGGCAAGCATGGGTTTGAGCATGTTGCCGGCATCCATCGCACCGTCCGCCTTGCCTGCTCCCACTATGGTATGCAGCTCATCAATAAAGAGAATAATCTGTCCGTCACTGTTCTTGACGTCCTCCAGAACCGCCTTGAGGCGCTCCTCAAACTCCCCCCTGTACTTTGCGCCGGCGACGAGCGCGCCCATATCCAGCGCAAAAATCTTCTTGTCCTTGAGTCCCTGCGGTACATCCCCGCGCACAATGCGCTGCGCAAGTCCCTCGACCACAGCCGTCTTCCCGACGCCAGGCTCTCCTATCAGCACTGGATTGTTCTTGGTCTTTCGGGAGAGAATGCGGATAATGTTTCGAATCTCGTTGTCCCGCCCAATCACCGGGTCAAGCTTCTGGTTCCGCGCTTTCTCCACCAGATTCTGACCGTATTTTTCAAGGGTGTCGTACGTTGCCTCCGGATTGTCACTCGTGACCCGCTGATTGCCCCGCACCTCCGAGAGCACCTTCAGAAACCGCTCCCGCGTGATGCCGTACTCCCGAAAAATTTCCTTGATCTCCCTGTTCGGATTCTGAATCATGGCGAGGAACAGATGCTCCACAGAGACATACTCATCCCCCATGCGCTTTGCCTCATCCTCGGCACTGATGAGGACTTTGTTGAGATACTGCCCCACATACGGCTGTCCGCCCTGCACCTTGACGCGCTTCTCGAGCGCTGCCCGCACCCTGCCGACGAAGGAATCCCTGTGGATCTCCATCTTCTCGACAAGCTTCAAGATCAGGCTGTCCTCGATCGTCAGAAGCGCACAGAGCAGATGCTCCTGCTCAAGCTCCTGATTTCCGTATTCCATCGCAAGTTTCTCACACTGATTGACTGCTTCCATTGACTTCTGTGTAAATTTTTGTATATTCATAGTGGTCCTCCTTCCACTTCCAGACGCTTGTTTTATCTGTTCTATATATACTATAACACTATTTTTTATTTTGTCAATTTAGTTTATACTTTTATTATTTTTTTTATTTCGTTTTCAAGAATATGCGCATTATTATATTTTTTTACATCAATTCGATAAATTTTCATTTTTATTCTACCGATATTATAAAATATGTGGTACAATAATGATAGTATTTATTGCGAAAGATGGTGTTACAATGATGGATCCAGCCACAGCATACTTTTTAAAAAAATATTATCCTCATGTCATCAAATGGTGGTTAGTGGTATACAATCCCGAGTCAGTCAGAATATGGCATTCCAAGGCTGAACGCGAGGAGGCACTCCGGCTCAAGGCATTAGAGGAGGCTGAGACGGCAAAAATAGCCGCGGAAAAACCGACCGCGCAGCCAGAAACGCCTGCGCTTGTGGACTCTGCGTCGGATTCTCACAAGATCGACGATTCCGCATACAATGCAGCTACAGGTTCCTACTCTGGACTGTATGGCCAAAAACCTGTCGACGATGACACACAGGCTGCACTTGAAGCAATTCTGAAAGCCTCAAGCAACCAGACTTCTGTCGACACATTTCTTGCAAGCACATCTGCCAGTGTAACTCTGCCGCCAGAACAGGATGAGATCATAAAGGAAGCCAACGAAATCTATGAACGGCTCCTGCGTGAGGCCGCCGAGGATGAGGCCCGCAAACAGGCCGAAATTGAAGAAATGCGAAAGCAGGCCGAACTGACTTTTGCACAGGCGTAAAATTGAGTGCAGCACACTATTTTTTCAGTGTGCTGCACTCAACTTTTTAATTACATCTATTTCTGAGCTCTTCCCATCTTCTGTCGATCTCTTCCTGGAACTTTCCGATCAGCGCCTCGTTTTCTTTTTTAAACAGATGCTTAAAGCGTCTCTGCGGTCTCAAAAACTCCTCGATGGGCAGCTTGTTCTTTGGCTCATAGCTCAGTATCCACTGTCCCTCTATCACCTCGAACATCGGCCAGTAGCAGGTATCCACCGCCAGCCTGCAGATGTTCATCATCTCGCTCGGCTCATATCCCCAGCCCCTCGGACAGGGAGACATGACGTTCAGAAATGCTGCCCCGGGCGCTGTCA
>CAMWOK010000116.1 GCA_947175845.1 uncultured Lachnospiraceae bacterium
AGCAAGCTCCCAACAGCATTTTGCATATCCAATTTTGCATGGCTGAACTGTTACCCAAATCAGTGTTAAGTTATCAGCAACAGCAAACAAAAATTTATGACAGTGCAGGGAGGTCAGTTATGGAAAACAAGTATGCGTTTGACGCAGTGATTCATGAGATACCAGAGAAGGGCGGCGCCTATGTCATTTTTCCGTGGAATATCCGGGAGGAGTTTGGCAGGGGGCGCGTCAAGGTGCACGCCACGTTTGACGGAATTGCGTATGATGGGAGCATTGTCAATATGGGCGTGAAGGATGAGAAGGGGAATATCTGCTATATTATCGGTATGCGAAAAGACATCCGCAGGCAGCTTAAAAAGGGCGAGGGAGATCGTGTGCATATGGTGATTGAGCCAGTATAACCTGCACAAAAGGGTGCTGTGTTTTGGAGTCGGGGCGCGCATAGTAAGGAGCTGTCAGCCGTTGACATCTCCCGCGACAGATTTTATAATAATAAGCAGGGGGTTTTGAAACATGTGAAAAAGGGGTTTTATGGACATGCAAAAGATTTTGGTAGTGGATGACGCGGAGATAAACCGCGAAATGCTGAGAGAATTTCTGGAGATTGACTATACAGTTGAGACGGCCGCAGACGGCGAGCAGGCCATAGGGAAGCTGCGCGCGCAGCACGGCGAGATAGCGGCGCTGCTGCTGGATCTGCACATGCCGCAGGCGGACGGCTTTGCGGTGATTGCACAGATGCGGGAGCAGGGATGGATGGACCGCATTCCGGTGCTCATCATCAGCAGCGAGGACTCTGTGGAGGTGGAAAACCAGTGTTTTGAGCTTGGGGTTGCCGATTTTATCCACAGGCCGTTTGTGGATTCTATCGTCAAGAACCGGGTAAAAAATAACATCGAGTTTTTTTACTGTAAGAATCAGCTCGAGCGCAAACTGGAGCGGCAGTCTGTTGTGCTGCGCAGGCAGGAGCAGATTATCAGGATACAGGCGGAGCAGCTCAGCGCGGCGGAGTCCTTCAACCGGCTGATGATGGAGTACCGATCGGCGATCATGGAGGTGGAGACCAGGCTCAAGGTGCTCAATGCCATGTTTTCCGAGCAGTACAAGAGAAATCCCTTTGAGTCCATCAAGAGCCGTCTCAAGAAGCCGGAGAGCATCTACAAAAAGCTGGTGCGCAAGGAGCTTCCGGTCACGGTTGAGAATATTGAGGAGCACATCGCAGACGTTGCGGGGCTGCGGGTCATCTGCTCTTTCCCGGATGACATCTACCGGCTGGCGGAGCTGCTGCCCAAGCAGGATGACATTATCCTGCTCAAGAAAAAGGATTATATCCGGGAGCCGAAGTCCAACGGATACCGCAGTCTGCACCTGATTGTGAGCGTTCCGGTATTTCTGCCCGACGAGAAGAAGTACATGAAGGCGGAGGTGCAGTTTCGCACGATCGCCATGGACTTCTGGGCGAGCCTTGAGCACAAGCTCAAGTACAAGAAAGATATCGAGAACACGGAGGAGATAGAGGAGCAGCTCAAAGCCTGCGCGGACTCCATCGAGGCGCTCGATTACCAGATGCAGGAAATCCGCGATAAGATATACGAGACGCGTGCCGCATCGCCGGCTGCCGGCGATGCGGCGTCCATGTACTGACCCGGATTACTGCAGTTCGATCACTGCCATCTGGTAGCGTTTCAACTCGATCACGCCGTCATTTATGACAACTGTGTCATAATTGGAGAGCAGGATGCTCTGCACTGCGCCCGGCAGCAGAAGGGTAGTTTTGGCGGGCTTTGCATTGTTGATAATCAGGACGTCTCTCTTGCCGTCGCTGCGCCTGTACGCGATGACGCCCGATTCCTCCTCGTAGAGCGGCGTGAATGCACCGTAGATAAATAATTCCTGAAAGTCCCCGGATTTTCTGAGCGCAATCATTTTTTTGTAGAATGCGTACAGGGAATCCGGGTCTTTTTTCTGCGCCTCGTAGTTGATGCTGTGATAGTTTGGATTGACCGCAAACCAGGGCTCGGCGGTGGAGAATCCGGCGTTTGGCGCGCTGCTCCACTGCATGGGCGTGCGCGAATGTTCCCGGGACTCGCGGTTTATCTGGTCGAATGCCTCCTCCGCCGTCATTCCGTTTTTGATCTGTTCCTCGTACAGAACGAAGGTGGTCGGGTCCCGGAACGCGTCGAGCCGGTCTTTTCGGAAATCCCGCATACCGATTGCCTGTCCCTGGTAGAGGAACACGATTCCGGGCAGAAAAAAGTTGATGCCGCCCACAAGGGAACTGCTGTAGAAGTCGATTTCGCTCTCTGGAATGAAGCGCTCCACCGTGCGGGAGAGGTCATGGTTTTCCAGATAGTTGCACAGCAGTCCGCGCCCGCGTATCATCTCCTGTTTTTCGAACAGAAGTTTCTTGATCGCGTCCATCATTGCGACGGGCTTGTCCTTCCACTGCGGCGCGTTGACGTGGAAGATGGAGTGGCAGAAGTCGAAAATGGTCGAAAAGTAGCCGTTGTCGCCGATGTACTCCGCGAGGGTGTCGGGCGGAAGTCCCTCGTCGACCTCGCCGATTGTCATGGCGTCATAGCGCGCAAAGGTGTTTTCTTTCAAGTCCTGAAAATAGGCGCCGATTCCCTCCGCGTTGGTGAAGTAGGCAAAGCCGTCCGCGAGGCCGTCCGCGCCGTTTGCGGGAAGGTCCGGGCAGGAGAAGTCCTTTTTCAGATGGCTGATGGCGTCGACGCGGAATCCCCGGATGCCCAGATCAAGCCAGCGGTTAACCATTTCGTATATTTCCCGGCGCAGGGCGGGATTCTCCCAGTTCAGGTCCGGCTGCCATTTGGTGAAGAGATGCAGGTAGTAGCGGTTGGAGTCGCCGATGCGCTCCCACGCGCTGCCGCCAAAGATGGAGCGCCAGTTGTTGGGTGCCTTTCCGTCGCGGCCCTCCTGGATGATGTAGTACTTTCCGTACTCCCCGTCGGGGTCTGCCAGCGCGCGCTGGAACCAGGGATGCTCGGATGAGGTATGGTTCACGACCAGATCCATGAGAATCCGGATGCCGCGGCTGTCCGCTTCGCGTATCAGCTCTTTCAAGTCATCCTTGCTTCCAAACATGGGGTCAATCTCCTCGTAGTCCGAGATGTCGTACCCGTGGTCTTTCATGGGGGATTTGTTGACAGGGCAGAGCCAGATGACGTTGATTCCCAGGTCGGCAAGGTCGTCAAGGTGTGCGGTGATGCCCTTTAAGTCCCCGACACCGTCCCCGTTTGTGTCTTGGAAACTCTTGGGGTAGATTTGGTATCCTATGGTATTGTGCCACCATTTTTTTAACATGTGCAGTATCTCCTTTCGTGCGTTACGGTAACGCTTCCTTTTGCTGTTGACTCCGCGTGGGCAGATCCCGCGCGGGAGGATTCCTGGCAGGAATCGAGAATGTGATCATCGTGCTTTCGTTCAGGATGCTGTTGATCTTCAGCCCGTACTCCTTCCCGTAGGTGAGCTGCAGGCGCTCGTGGACATTCTTGAGTCCGTATCCCTGGGACTGGGTCTGCGTCAGCAGCGGGAGTTTCTCCGGCGGGATGCCGCGCCCGTTGTCCATGATGGTGAAGTGCACAAGGTCATTGACCTGTGTGACGGTGAGAAAGAGGGCGCCCCGCTTACTCTGGTTGGGCAGGATGCCATGCATAATGGCATTTTCGACCAGCGGCTGAAGCAGCAGGTTTGGAAGCTCCAGCTCTGGCAGCGGGTCGTCGAGCTGATACACGGCATCAAATAGATTATCGTTCAAAATCAGCTGGATTTCAATATAGGATTTCACATTTTTTATCTCGTCGGAGAGGAGAGTCTCCGCCCTGCCCTTGTTCAGCGTGGTCCGGTAGAAGGTGGACAGAAGCTGTGCCATCTGGCTGATCTCTGTCTGGCTGTTCAGGAGCGCCTTGCTGTTGATGGAGGAGAGGCAGTTGTAGAGAAAATGCGGATTGATCTGTGCCTGCAGCGCCATCAGCTGCGTCTCCTTGAGAGTGATCTTATTCCGGTAGTCCTCCACGACCAGGCGGTCCAGCTCATGAATCATGTGCTGGAAACGGTTGGTCAGCTCGCCGATCTCATCCGGGCAGTCGTCGTGAATCTGCACGGTCAGATCGCCCTCCTGGACGCGGTACATGGCGGCGAGCAGCAGATTGACTTTCTGTGCAAAGAAGTTTGACAAAAGCCCGCTGACCGCGTAGATCAGGACGAAGCACAGCAGCAGGATGACGAGGATTGTGACCGCCATCTTGTTTGCGGGCGCCGACACGAGGCAGGAAGGCTTTTCCAGCGTGATAACCCAGTCGTTTTTGAGCGGGCTGCTGAGCTTGGTAGTCCAGCCTTCCTCCGGATACGTCTGCCCTTGAATGGTCGCGTCTGTGTAGTCGTAAAAGGTTTCCCGGGAATCTGCAATCTCCAGATGGTAGTCGTTTGACAGGTCCGTCAGCACGCTGAAAAACTTATCGGGTCTGAGCCGGATGCAGAGGCAGTGCTGCGAGAACGAGGTGACAAACTTAATGTAGGGCGCGGGAACGCGCTGAATCAGGCACAGATAGCCATCCTGATCCAGATGCCAGACGGGTGATGCGGTGTCCGAAAGGGAACTGTACCAGCGCTCGGATTCAAGGTCGGAGAGGGGGCGGAGCTGACGGCCGTGAAACAGGTCCGTCCGGTCCACATACAAGGTGATCCGGGCAATCTCCGGGTGCTGCGTGTAGATGTTGTCAAGCAGCACATCATATTCATAGTGAAGCATCTCGAACTTTTCGATGATGCCCTGATTCTGCGACGAGGAGACATTGACGATGGTCTCCGACAGTGCGAGGTAGGTCACAAGGTTCTCGTAGAGCTGTATCTGGTAGTCGAGAGAGTTGTAGGCGGTGTCGATGGCGGAGGAGAGTGCGTCCCGCTCCTTGGCCAGCAGAAAACCGTGCGTCTGGCGGTAACAGAAGATTCCCAGTGTGATAAGGGGGATCACGCCGGCCAGAATGCAGGTCAGTATCAGTTTGTTTCTGTATTTCAGGTTCAGGTAAACGCTGAGTGTGCGGTTCAGTAAGCGTCTCATAGGGATTCCTCCTGCCGGTACTTTTCCGGCGATCTGCCAAAGTATTCCCGAAAGCTCTGGCAGAAGTATGAATAGTTTGCGTATCCGACGCTGGTTCCAATGTCGATGACCTTGCGGCTGGTGGTGCGCAGCAGTTCGCTCGCCCGCTCCATGCGCACCTGGCGGATGTACTGCGAGAGGCTCTTTCCGGTACTTTTTTTGAAAAGCCGGCTCAGGTAATCCGGTGTCAGATAGACGAGGGAGGCAAGCATTTCCACCGAGAGGTCACGGCTGTAATTCTGGTGGATATAGTTTTGGGTCGAGACGATTTCGCGCCGGATGTCGAGCGCGGAAGCGCAGCGGTAGCTTTGCACGATTTTGTCTGCCATGGACTGGATCGTGCGGATGATCTCGAGAATATCCTGCTGAATGTAGAGCTCTGTGATCAGGGTGTCGAGCGGCTGTCCGGCGCCGTCCGGCAGAAAGGGATACAGGGTGGTAATCAGGTTGGAAAACACAAACTTCACAAAGATCTGAGACTGCTTTGCAGGCTGCCGGTATTTCTGAAAGAGCAGGTTCAGATTCTGTGTCAGTCCGGCGCTGTCCTTGTCGCAGAGGCTGCGCTTGACCATGGACAGTATGGTGCGGTCGTCGAGCTCATCCTGATTTCTGCCGGTAAGGCCGATATCCTCATAGGAGAAAACAGGGTTTTCCGGGTTCCAGAAGCGCTGCTCCATCTGCTGCTCCGCGAAGGTGTAGGCATCCTGCAAATCAGAATATCCGTGGATGGGCTGGCTGATGGCAAGATGGCAGCTTGTCTGAAAACTCTCCTGAATGTAAGCGTGCAGCCGGCAGCCAAAAGCGCGGGCATTTTCGGTCTGCCTGCGCAGAAACAGCACGGACTGCGTGGAGGAGAGGCTGAGGGTTTCCATGTCCAGCTGCATCTCACACCGGAGCTTCTCGTAAAATACAGCGTAGTTTTTCTCCAGAAAGTGCGGCGGAAAGTCCAGCAGTACCACCTGGTGAAATTCGTTCAGCAGGCGGATGATTTCCGGCGAAAGGCCGGCGGGGAGCGTGCCGTTGATGCAGCCGTGCAGCGCGTACTGCAGCATGTAGGACTGCTGGGTGTCCTGCAGAAGCTTCATGTCCCGCTCCTCGGAGAGCAGGTGGATCACGTCCGTGAGGGTGGCCTCGAGTTCGTTTGGCACGACAGGTTTGAGGATGTAGCTTACTGCGCCGAGTGTCATGGCCGTGCGCGCGTACTCAAACTCTGCGTAGCTGCTGAAGATGATGGTCTTGATGCCGGGGAGCAGTTCTGCGGCCTTTCTTGCGAGATCCAGCCCGGAGGAGGCCGGCATACGGATGTCTGTGAACAGAATGTCCGCCGGCCAGGTTTTTAACAGTTCCAGGGCGGTGGAGACACTCTCCGCCTCCTTCAGTTCCAGTGGGAGATTTGCGGACTGAATCAGATAGCTGATGCATTCCCGCTCGGTACTCTCGTCGTCCACAATAAGCATTTTGTACATATATCGCTCCTTTATCTGTGAGAAAAATATTCATCTTTTATAAAAACATATCACTTATTTGCACATTTTGGAACAACCTATATTAATTTGACGGAAATCTGATATGTTTCTCGGAAATTTTATATATAACGTTAACCCCAATTTTGATATTGTTAAAAAAGGAACTAAATACATGCATGTAGGTAGCTTTATAAACAATGAATCATTACAGAATGCAATGGAGGTATGAACGATGAAAAAGAAAACTCTCAGCCTGATGCTGGCGGCTGCGATGGTCATGACGGGGCTTGCTGGCTGCGGCAAGTCGGAGGGCGATTTCACAGCAAATATGAGCGAGGACGAGAAGGCGGCCTGGGAGGCTGCGGCAAATGATCCCTACGGGAAGTATCCCGAGCTGGTGACCTACACGACAGGTTATGTGCTGACTTCACAGGGAGCGGACACTCTGTCAGGGACACCTTACGAGAAGGATACACCGGTGGACAACGCCTACACAAGGTATGTGAAAAACCTGATCAATGTGCAGAATGAAAATACATTTGAGGCGCAGGCAGGCGACGATTACGACCAGAAAGTCTCTCTCGCAATCGCAGCGCAGGACATTCCGGACATCATGCACGTTGCGGACTACTCGACGCTGGTGGAGCTGGTGGAAAATGATATGGTTGCCGACCTGACGGACATCTACAACAATCTGGCGTGCGATACAGTGAAGTCCTCCTATGAGAGCTACGGTGCGAACAATCCGCTGAACGCGGCGACTTTTGACGGCAAGATTATGGCGATTCCCAAGACACAGCTGAGCGACGGCCAGGACTTTCTGTGGCTGCGCAAGGACTGGCTGGATAATCTCGGACTCAAGGAGCCGTCCACGCTAGAAGAGGTTGCCGATGTGCTCAGAGCTTTCATCAATGACGACCCGGACGGCGACGGTCAGGCAAACACGGTGGGGCTTGCAGTGCTGCCGACGGTCTATGGCGGATATCCCAACAATCATTTTGGTATCGACAATATTTTCACTGCGTTCGACGCGTACCCTGAGATTTGGATCAAGGACAGCGAGGGCAAGGCAGTGTACGGATCTGTGCAGCCTGAGATGAAGGACGCACTGCAGCTTCTGTCCGACTGGTACAAGGAGGGGCTGCTTGACAAGGAGTTTACGACGCGCACAACGGATGACATTGTGGCGCTCATCTCCGGCGGACAGTGCGGCGCGTACATCGGTCCGTGGTGGTCGCCGTTCAACCCGGCACAGACAGCCTCCTATGCAGGCGAGGATGCACAGTGGGTCAACGTCAGTGCGCCGGTTGGATCCGAGGGAAAGATCAATGCCATCAACACAAAGCCCTATGCTGGGTTTGTCGTGGTGCGCAAGGGCTATGAGCATCCCGAAATTGCCATGAAGATCGTGAATATCAACTCTGAGTATTCCAAGAAGGATACCTCCGAGGCGGCAAATGAGATTATAGCGAATCAGACAATCGCATACTTTAACTGGCCGCTGTACTGCTCTGTGCAGCCGGGCAACAACGCGGAGATCATGACTGCCAACGTGAAGGCGGTTCTCGACGGTAGCGCGGATGTCTCCACACTGGACACGGAGGAGCTTGGGTACTATGAGTCGGCAGTCCGCTACCAGGAGGCGGTTGACGCAGGACAGAAGGCGGATTCCGCAGACTACTCGCAGTATATGTCCCGTCTGGTGGCGATCAACAAGTTCAGCGAGGAGC
>CAMWOK010000117.1 GCA_947175845.1 uncultured Lachnospiraceae bacterium
TAATCTTCTTCCTCTTCATGCTTCTTTTTATAGTAGGCAAGCCTTTCCATAATGTACTCCGCTCCCACTTTACCGCTGCTGCCAATACTGTAAATGTACTTGTCCCGAATCTTTTCCAGCGACGCTTGCGAGAACGCATTGTTGTTAAGCAGCTCCTCCACGACCTGCGGAAGCGTCCCGAGCTGATCCATATCCACGCTCCTGCCAATCTGACTGCGCAGCTCGATATCGATCGGCGTGATGCCAAGCTCCTCATAATCCTCGTTCATTACCTTCATGGGCGTGTTGATAAAGAGCGACGGCTTCAGCGTCGCAAATGAGTACTCAAACGCGATGCTCGACCAGTCCGTAATCACAACATCCGCCTCGTACACTGTGCTGTTGGAAGAAAAATCAGTCTGCATCTCCATGTCGTCCCGCGCGTCCATCTGGAATTTTTCCCGCAGATAGTTCAACCGTTCCTCCTCATGACGCACAAACTGCGGGTGCGGCCGCACGATGATCCGATAGCCGTGCCCCTGCAGCGTTTCCAGTATTTCCTCGATGCAAGATGACAAAATATTGTCCTTCTGCCACGACGGTGCTATCAAAATCTCTCTGACCGTCTTCTCCCGCCTGTCCATCGCGTCATAAGCGCGAATCATATTGTCGATAACGCTCGAACCCCACTCAATGATTTTCTTCTCCGGGAGTTTGTACAGTTCCTCCCGCCTGCGGATCTCCTTCGTGCAGAGCGGACCAGAGGAAAAAACAGTATCAAAATGATCCAGCGCCTCCTTGCGGAAGGTCAGGTTCGGACTATTCACATCGTGCGGCACATAGATGTACTCATTGTCCTTGCGCACCAAAGAGCGTTTGATATGAAAGCTTTCCAGATCGGGGGTTGTCATCACGACGACATCCGCCTCCATCTTCATCATCAGAACAATCAGCTTATTTTCCCCGATATAATAGGGTTTAAACCGATCGCTCTCCATCTCAAAAACCTTATCGTTCGGATCACTTGTAATGTAATTGATGACGACATTGGACTGTTCCAGCAGCGTCTCAATAATATTCTGAAAATACTTGTAAAATCCATTTTTCTCCGAGTAGAACACGAGCTGCATCTCGTAGTCCTTGAAAAAGCGCTTGTAGTCTGCCTTCTCCTTCTTTCGGTACGGGTCCTTCTCAAACAGCTTTTTTTTGTGCTGCTTCTCAAAAGCGCTGGCGGCACGCAGCTCCTCGCGGCTTTGCTCCAACGCCTCATAGTCGATATATTTTTTTGGATTCATGACAAGATTGAGAAAATACAGCTGTAGCACAGAGAAGAGATTGCTGAACGTCCAGTAGATCCCCACACCGGTCTTGACGAAAAAGCCAAGATACAGCGACAGCCCGATAGACAGAATCATCGTTCCCAGCTGATTAAGCTTCCCTTGCTCCGACTGCAGCACGTTGATTCTGTTTTGTATATAGCACATAAACCACGCCGAAAACGCAGCGATCAGCGGAATCAGATACGCGATTCCTCCAACCTCTGCGGGGACAGTCGACAGGTCAAGACTTCCGAGCATGGTGTCGAGCACGCCCGGTTTACCGCGAAAAATGTGTTCCGCAGGATTGTTGATGACATCGATCACACCCATCAGCAATATCAGCTGCAGCGCCAGCGGTATCAGGTCTGCGAGCGGCTGATAGTGCTCCCTCTTGTACAGCTCATACTGCTCCTCTGAAATCTTTTCGCCGTTTCCATAGTATTTTGCCTTGATAAAGTTCATCTCAGGCTGCATCTTTACCATCTTAATCGAATTTTTCTGAACCCACAGCGATACCGGCAGCAGGACAATCTTTGTTCCAAACGTAAAGATGATAATCGAGACGAAATAGTCTGGCAGAATGTTGTAACAAAAATACATCAGCCAGCCCAGAACGTCGCCTATCAGACCTATTATATAATTCATAATCGCTCTCCGTGTAGTTTTTGTATCATTTACTGCTGTTCATCTGTCTGATGCTTTTTCTTCGCGCTCTTTTTCTTCTGATTCCGGATAAACTTCATAATCTTATGCCTGTACACAGTGCACGCCGCTCCAATCGCAATCGCAACTCCGGCAACCGCCTGAATCACATACGTCACAGCAGACGGATCAATATACGCAAACGATGTGTTGCCCAGCAGCACAAAAAAACAGGTGAAAAAATACATAAATTTTAAAACATTACAGGTTTTTTTCATTTTTTGATTTAATCCTTTCTCAATTGCTCATTTTTTCCAATTTTTACATACTCACTTTAGACTAATTTCGATTAAATGTCAATAGAACATTTCATAACAAAGCGTGGCGCAGATTGGGCAAATGCACTCTGTCAATGTGTACTTTCCAAATCCTGTTGCGCCCTGTGTATCAGCCGCCAGCTGTTCAACTGGCTCACATCTCCGCTTATCTCGTATTTCTCCAGCAAATCCGGCGTCGCGATATGCATGTACCGCACCCTGTTCTCATCACTGTCTATCTCCGATAATGTTTTATCCAAAGTATCAATCCCTAAACTTTTTCTGATTGTCGCAATCATATCGGAATGGCAAACCGGCGCAGTGTCTGTGTACATTTGTTCACTATTGTTGAAAGGCTCTTTGACAAACAAAATTGGATAGGAAACTTCCATCATTTTACCTTCAGAGTCACTCAAACTGCTTGTCACACCATGATCCGTTGTAATAATTATCAGAGAATCCTCATATTTTCCAAGCTCCTTGAGCTGACGCAAATATTCGTATACAATCTTCAGCGATCCTTTCCACTGCGAGATGCTGCTTCCCCAGTCATTATCCCTTCTGTAATCATATTCGATATACTGGAAATCTTCTGTCATTGTATAGGGCGGATGCGCGCCGTGCATATGAATAAAACGAAACGTTCCCTCTGAATTATCTGCGGAAACCTGCAGCCCCTTGTCGATCAGTCTGTGATAAAATGGCAAATCATTTTCAATATTTACAATTCTGTCATTTTCAACCAATCGTGCAATGTCACTTGTGTCATACATATAGTATCTCTTCGCTGCAAACGGTGCCATCTTATATCGTGAACACTGCGTCATCATCGCAAACAACGCTCCCATATCACAGGTTCTTTTGATCCCGTCCTCATAGTTTGGTATGATTTCTCTCATACTTTCATCAACATATCTTTTATGGGTATACACACCAATATCATAACCGCAGGCACTTATTTGCTTTAACAGGTTATCCTTTTCATATGCGTATTTCACATAATCAACTCTGCTGTCCTGCTCAAATTCTGTCCCTGTGAGCAGAAATGGTATGCTGTTATAAGTAGGGCAAAACGCACTCACAGCATTTTTGTAAAACACAAAATCCTTTAATGGCAGGAGGAAATCAGGACTTTCTTCTGTTATCTCGTCAATGTAAGAACCGTCAAACTTGTCCAAAACAAATACGATAATATTATTTTTCTCTCCGACCTCATTCATTCCCTCTGTCGTCAATATCAATTCACTTTTGGGCGATGTATCCTTTGATGTTACAATCATCACTCCCAGCGAAACGATCTGTATCAGAATAATCCACACGCTGATTACGTTCATAAATTTATGCGCGGCAGAATAATTTTTCCGGCAAAAAACAAGTACTGCACCGATTAAGAATATCCATATCCCTGTATTTGTACATACCTTAAAACTATTATATACATTATTTCCTGTCCCATCCAAAACTTCCATACTGCCGTTCAAAAACAATCCCTGAATATATCCTGCAGTCAGCACAGAAAACAGGAGCGCCAGATACCATTTCATCTGGCTCTGATTCAGGTAGAGCAGCATTCCTGTCATGAGAAAAAGTACTATGACGATTCCCGATAAAAACAGCTTTCCAAAAAAATACCAATATGACATTGGAAAATCTGAAGCATTATTCAGATAAAGCTCATTTGGCGCAAAAATTACGACCGTTATCAAATAGCACAACAAGATTGGCGCAGTTTCCACTATTTTCTTTTTGATATCTGTTCTTCCGGTATATATCTGCCCCTTGTATCTTTGAAACAATATTGCGGCTATCGTCAGCACAAATGCAATACTGAATGCGATGCAGTATGTTTTATTATTGATCTTTCTGGCAATAAGAAAGGTAAATGACAGAGAAAAAAACAAGACAGAGTCAAAGTAACGAATTATCTGTGACAAGTTTTCCTTAAATATGACTTTTAAGATAACCGGCGCTGCTCCTGCCATGAGAACCATGGGAATCCCATAGTGCAGCAGGGTATATAACTGTGCATCCCAAAAACTTTCCAACAAGTTTTCCTTATGATACCCCAGATAATACTTCACAAAAGATGCAACCAAAAAATAACTGCCAAAATAAAATGATATCTTCTAGAACAAATTTTTCTTTTCCTTCGTAAAGTCCAATTCAATCGCAGACAGAAGACTACATATGACTAACAATACTACAATCCCATATTTACAGCTCATTTCAAAACCCTCTGTATTCTAAATATAAACTCTGCAGAACATAAGCGCTGCAGCTTGCACATCGGTTCACAGGATGCGTCAGTTATCTTCCTAAAAATAACCGGCTCACTGTCGCATTCTTCTTCAGAAGCCTGCTGAGCCCAAATGCTGCCGCCGTCAATCCCAATGACAACAAAACTACATACATTACTTTAAACCGATACCTGCATACATCCGATATTCTGCAATACTCCTTTATCCAAAAGTAAAATACAATTCCCGTGAACAGATAAATACTGATAGACACCTCGCCGAGCATCCGCAAAACCTTCAGCTGAAAACGCCTGCACAGACCAGAAAAGATCAGTATGGCAGCTGCACTTCCAATCGTCCCTGTAATCAATTCCACACATTCGAATTTGACAGCAATCAGATATGTCCCGCTCAACAGCAATGCCATTGTAAATAAAATCGTTTTATACTCCCTCATCTTGTCCAAAATCCCAAATCTGTTTACCAGCATTCCCATAATAAAAAATGGCAGCATTCTTTTTGTCCCCGCATAATTTCCAAAATCAGGAATCATGCAGTTCACAATTATCACAATCATATATCCCCAGATGCTGCCGCGAAACAGATATTTTGTGGCAAATCCATACAGTGAGCAATAAAAAACTGCCCATAAAAACCAATTGGAAAACACAGTATATTTTAAACATGCCAATATACCTATCGGCCTGTAACCAGTCATCAAAATATCGCACACATATGTAACGATCCCCCACGCGAAACAGGGAATCATTATTCCCTTTATCTTTGCAAGAACCCCGTCTAACAGGCTGTACCTGTTCAGAGAATACCAGAACAAATACCCGCTGACTATCATAAATAGCGGCATATGAAATCCATAAATCAGACGAAATACCACATTGCTGTGAAAATCATAATTGTATGGCGTCGCATACTGGATGCAGTGTCCCAGAACAACAAGATATATTGTAAAACCGCGTATAACATCGACCCATAATTCACGACCTTTTCCCGTTTTCTCTCTCATAATACGAACCTCCACAATTTTTCTGCAAGTACAAATTAGAACACAAGACGCTATATCTTATCCCGCGTAATATCCTTATACCCTTCGCCAAATATCTCGCTGGCGGAGGTCACAATCATGAACGCGGAGGCGTCCTCGTCCTTCACAATCTCCTCAAGCTTGGGATATATCTGCTTTCTGGTGACGATCATCAGCACTTCCTTGGGCGCGTTGGTGTAGGCGCCTCTTGCCATGATGATGGTCGCGGTGGTGTCCAGCTCATCAAAAAGCCGCTTTTTGACCTGCTCCGGCTTCACGCTGACAATGTATGTCAGTTTTGCCTCGTCTGAACCATATAAAATTTTGTCCATCACAATCGAGTCTGTGATGACGGCAATGCCCGCATAAAATGCCACAGTCATGTCCTGGAACACCAGCCACGACGCGAGGATAACCATGCTGTCAAATGCGAGAAACAGGATGTTTGTCTTGATGTGCCTGCGCCTAGTGCGGACTACCTTGATGATAATGTCGATGCCGCCGGTGGTCGCCCCCGCCTTGAACACAAGCGCCAGCGCAACACCGATCAGCGCCCCACCGAGCACTGCGGCAATCAACAAATCGTCCGTCACGGGGCCATGGACTGCAAACGAGTTGATAAACACGGTAATCAAGGACAGCACATACAGCGTCGAACAGATAAAACGCCAGCCAAACTTCCACAGTCCCAATAAAACTATCGGGACGTTAATCAGCATATTGACTGTACCAGTCGGTATCCTGGTAAACCGGTTCACCAGGATGGAAATGCCGGTCACGCCTCCGGGCGCTATGTTGTTAGGGTCCAGAAACAGGCTGATCGCTGCGGCGTAGATGATGGCCGCAGCTGTCAGTATCACATAACTTTTAACTTTTTTTGCAGCTTTTTTGGTCTGCTTTACTACCTCTTCCATACTAATCTCCATGCCTCCTCGGGGCGGCTCAAATAGAAATGAAAAACGCGGTCCTTGCCGTTTTTCCTGTGTGAAACGGAATCGTTCTCAGGCAGTGTCTTTTGCCGCTTTAGAACGATTCAGTTTCACACTACCCTTACTCTATATATTTGCCCTTACCTGCTTTGGCTGATAGCCCTTTTCCTCCAGCGCCCTGATAATCTGGTTCTTGTGCTCAGTGCCGAACGTCTCGAGCGTGATGCGCAGCTCCACTGCCGCGTTCCTGTTGATGGAGACAAACTGGTTGTGCTCGAGTTTGATGACGTTGCCGTGCAGCGCGGCAATCACCTCGGACACCTTGGTCAGCTCGCCCGGCTTGTCGGGCAGCAGCACTGACACCGTAAAAATGCGGTCCCTGAAAATCAGTCCCTGCTGCACCACGGAGGACATGGTTATAATGTCCATGTTCCCGCCGCTCAGGATGGATACAATTCTCTTATTTTTCACGTCGAGGTGGCGCAGCGCTGCCACGGTCAGAAGACCGGAATTTTCGACAATCATCTTGTGGTTCTCGACGATATCGAGAAAGGAGACGACAAGCTCCTCGTCAGGCACCGTCACTATCTCATCTATATTGTCCCTGATATACGGAAAAATATTCTTTCCCGGCGTCTTGACTGCCGTGCCGTCCGCGATTGTGTTCACGCCCGGAAGCGTGACGACTTCCCCCGCCCGCAGCGACTCCTCCATGCAGTTTGCGCCAGCTGGCTCGACGCCGATCACCCTGATTTTGGGATTCAGCAGCTTTGCAAGCGTCGACACGCCGGTGGCAAGACCGCCGCCGCCAATCGGAACCAGGATGATGTCCACCAGCGGCAGCTCCTTGAAGATTTCCATGGCGATCGTTCCCTGCCCGGTCGCGACGGTCAGGTCGTCAAACGGATGGATGAACGTGTATCCGTTTTCGTCCGCAAGCTGATATGCATATTCGCACGCCTCGTCGTAGACATCCCCTTTCAGGATCACCTCCGCGCCGTATCCCTTGGTGCGGTTCACCTTCATCAGCGGCGTGGAGGTCGGCATCACAATCACTGCCTTCACGCCGTACTTTTTTGCCGCGTACGCAACGCCCTGCGCGTGGTTGCCCGCGGACGCGGTAATCAGCCCTTTCTCGCGCTCCTGTGGCGAAAGGGTACTGATCTTATAGTATGCGCCCCGGAGCTTATATGCGCCGGTGAGCTGCATATTTTCCGGTTTTAGGTAGACCTTGCAGCCCGTCTGCAGACTCAGATATTCGCTGTAGATCAGTTTCGTCTCCGACGTGACTTTTTTGACAATCTCCGATGCCTCCTCAAAATTTTCCAGTGTAAGCATATCCGACATGTGTGTTCCCCTCCCTGTGATTCCCTGTTATTACCAGAAAAACCATTTCTTTTTCCTGGGTTTCTCTGTGTTGTCCTCGCTGGACGCCTCCGCATCTTCCTCATTTGAAATTTCTTCGTTCTGACTCGCGGCATCTGAAACTTCTCTGTACTGATTATCTGCATTTGCTTCGTCTGTATTCCGATTATCTGCATTCCGATTTCCGCTGTCCATATCTTGATTACTCAAAGTTCCTTCGCTTGCACTTCCTCCACACAGCGTTTCTTTCCGCGTCACTTCGTTCTCAGAGGATTCGCCAGCAAAAGTTCCACTATCAGAGATTTCCTGTTCAGAATTTCCCTGATCTGAACGTTCCTGATCTGAAC
>CAMWOK010000118.1 GCA_947175845.1 uncultured Lachnospiraceae bacterium
CGGTCGAGGGTAAAACCCCACCGCCGGGGGGCCCATGATTTTGAGAAGTTAGACGCGGCCGCACACTTTATCCCGTCAGGCAAGAATGTGTGGGAGGGCAGGCAGGAGCGGTTTGATTTGCTTAAGCTGCGCTGTTACCGCAGCTTAAAGGACGCAAAGCGCCTCGAGCGCAGCCTTGGAACCCTGGGCGGCGGAAATCACTTTATCGAGGTGGACAGGGCGCAGGATGGGACCAACTATCTCGTGATTCACTCAGGCAGCAGGAACCTCGGAAAGCAGGTGGCGGATCTTTATCAGCAGCTGGCAGTTGAGCTGCACTCCGGCAAGGAGGAGTATTTTAAGCAGAGGGACGCGCTGATAGCGGAGTACAAGGCGGCGGGGCGCAAAAAGGAGATTCAGGGCGCCTTGAAGAAGCTCAAGTGGGATCACAAGGACTGTCTGATACCGGAGGATTTGTGTTATCTGTACGGGACGTTTCTTGCCGACTATCTGCACGACGTCGAGCTCTGCCAGCAGTTTGCGAGACGAAACCGCGAGAAGATGGCAGAAGTCATCCTGGCGCGGACCGGAATGACAGGAACAGACGCATTCCACACAATACACAACTATATTGATACAGAGGAAATGATACTGCGCAAGGGCGCCATCGCCGCCCACAAGGGCGAGAGAGTATTGATTCCAATCAACATGAGAGACGGCAGCGTGCTCGCTGTCGGCAAGGGCAGCGCGGAGTGGAACTACTCTGCGCCGCACGGTGCAGGACGGCTCATGTCCCGCACCAAGGCAAAAGAGAATTTGTCCATGGCAGACTACCGCAAAACGATGGAGGGTGTCTACACCACCTCCGTCAACGAGGCGACACTCGACGAGGCGCCCATGGCATACAAGTCGCTAAAGGACATTATCGACGTCATACGGGAATCTGTGGACGTCATAGACATTATGAAACCAGTTTATAATTTTAAGGCGTCTGAATAGTGCCTTATCCAGTCAGATATTAAACTTGCAAACTGCATCGTCTGTATGAAACAATATTTTCGACAGCGATGCGGCGGCTTGCAGGTCTGATTTCTGGCCGGATGGAGTTTCGGAAAATAAGATTCTCCCGGCTCTGGCGGATACAGGCGCATGGAAAAGAACGCGCATCTATAAATGCGCCGGAGAACAGGAGGAACAAAAAATGGTCATGATACCGACGATAGATATGATAAAGACGGGGCAGCACATCACGGAGCTGCGGGTTCAGGCGGGGCTGTCCGTGCGGCAGCTGCAGGAGATCTTTGGATTTTCCACGCCGCAGGCACTGTACAAGTGGCAGCACGGGACGGCGCTGCCGACAATCGACAACCTTGTCGTGCTGGCATCCGTGTTCGGCGTGAAGGTTGACGACATCCTTGTCACAACCGAAAACGCCATGCAGGTGAGCGCATGAATGCGTCCCATAAAAATTTTTCTTCCATGATTGATATTATACCGCAAACCAAGTATAATAAAAACAGAACTGTTCAGCGCCGTGCTGGTTATGTCTTTGCAGTATTTGTAAGGGAGCGCAAGGGCGATAGCCGATCGATGTCTTGACAGAGTTTATCTATCAGAGAATGGAGAGATTGGGATGTGTACAGCAGCCACTTATAAGACAGAGGATTTTTATTTTGGACGCACACTGGACAACGGGTTTTCCTACGGCGACGAGGTGACAGTCACTCCCCGAAATTATCGGTTTACGTTCCGGGAGATGGAAGACATGAACACACATTATGCGATCATCGGTATGGCGTATGTGGCGGAGAACTATCCGCTGTACCACGATGCCGTGAATGAGAAGGGACTGGCTGTGGCAGGGCTTAATTTTGTGGGAAATGCAGTCTTTCGGGACTACAGGCAGGACAGGGACAATATCGCGCAGTTTGAGCTGATTCCGTGGATTCTCGGCCAGTGTGCGACCGTGAAGCAGGCGCGCGCGCTGCTCGAGAAGATCAATATCCGCACCACGAGCTTTGCCGAAAATCTGCCCCCGGCGCAGCTGCACTGGATCATTGCGGATGCAGAGGAGGCTGTCACAGTGGAGGCGGTGGCGGAGGGCGTGAAGATCTACGATAACCCGGTGGGCGTGCTGACGAACAACCCGCCGTTTGGCGAGCAGCTTTTTGCGCTGAACAACTATATGCACCTGTCGGCAAAACCGCCGGTAAACACTTTTGCACCGGGGCTGGAGCTGGATCAGTACTGTCTTGGCATGGGGGCGATCGGACTCCCGGGCGACCTGTCCTCCCAGTCGCGGTTTGTGCGCGCGGCGTTTACCAGGATGAATTCCGTCAGCGGCAAAGGCGAGAAGGAGAGTGTCAGCCAGTTCTTTCACATTCTGGGTTCGGTGGACCAGCAGCGGGGCTGCTGTATATTGGAGAACGGCGGGTATGAGGTCACGCTCTACACCTCCTGCTGCAATGTCACGAAGGGCGTCTATTATTATACGACATATGACAATCATCAGATTACAGCGGTCGACATGCACCGCGAAAATCTCGACGGAACAAAGCTTGTGCGGTATCCTGCGATTCTGGAGGAGCAGATTCACATCCAGAATGCATAGCCGGCGCAGTGCGGCCGCTGCACACGCCATATGAGGCAAAGCAGGCGTTATATCATTAAAAAGGATTAGATGAGGCACGGATATGGAAAGAGAAAAAGAGTTGTCATGCAGGGAATCAGATGCGGCGCAGGAAACACCCGACGTGCTCGCAGGCATGAAAATTTTGGTCGTCGAGGACAATGAGCTGAATCTGGAAATTGTGGCGGAAGTTTTGCGGGAGCGCGGGCTGGAAGTCACCGAGGCGGAGAACGGACAGATTGCGGTCGAGCTGTTTGAGAGCAATCCCCCCGGGACATTCGACGTGATATTGATGGATATGCACATGCCGGTCATGGGCGGCGTGGAGGCCACAAAGAAAATCCGCGCCATGGACCGCGCGGACGCGCAGGCGATACCGATCCTGGCGCTGACTGCAAACGATTTTGAGGAGGACATCCGAAAGACGCGGGAGGCGGGCATGAATGACCACCTGACCAAACCGTTTGACATGGAGAAGATTTTCAGCGCGCTCGCGGCATACGCAGGCGCGGCGGTTTCTGAATAGGGATATGCAAAAATAAGAAGGGCGTGCGAATCTGCCCTTCTTATTTTTGTGCGCACAGATGTCCCCTGTAAATTATCCAAAAAATCAGTTGACAAAATAATTTCTTGATGATATCATGATGATATCAGATAAATATATGAAAAAGAAATCCACCAAACGACCAACAGAGGAGGTTACACTATGGAAGAGAGAGTTTTATCGAAGAAAAAGAACGGAATGGCAGCGCTGTGCGGCATCCTGTTTCTGTATGCCGCGTCGGTGGCGGGAATTTATGTCGGGGCAGTGTACGATGCTGCTGCAGTCATATTTTTCAGCATATTCCTGCTCGTTGTTGCGACAATCCTGCTGGCGGGACTGAAGGTTCTCAAGCCGCAGGAGGCGCTGGTGCTCACGCTGTTTGGAAAGTATGTGGGCACACTCAAGGAGGACGGCTTTTACTACGTAAATCCGTTCTGCCAGGGTGTGAACCCGGCGGCGCGCACGAAGCTGAACCAGAGCGGGGATGTAAATGACTCCGCCGCGGTGCTGGCGATCGCGAACAAGGCGGCGGGCGCGAACACAGAAATTTTCAACAACAAGATTTCACTGAAAATCATGACGCTCAACAACAATAAGCAGAAGATTAACGACTGTCTCGGCAATCCGATTGAGATAGGAATCGCCGTCACGTGGAAGGTGGTCGACACCGCGAAGGCCGTGTTCAATGTCGACAATTACAAAGAATTTCTGTCGCTGCAGTGCGACAGCGCGCTGCGCGATATCGTGCGCATCTACCCCTATGATGTGGCGCCCAATGTCGACACGACCGGGGACGGGGTGTCGGACGAGGGAAGCCTGCGCGGATCGAGCGAGATTGTCGCGGCGAGAATCCGCGCAGAGATACAGAAGAGAGTCGAGGAGGCGGGAATCGAGGTCGTTGAGGCGCGCATTACATACCTTGCCTACGCGCCGGAGATCGCGGCAGTGATGCTGCAGCGCCAGCAGGCGTCGGCGATTATCGACGCGCGGAAAATGATTGTGGACGGTGCAGTCGGCATGGTTGAGATGGCGCTAGAGCGCCTGAGCGAAAACCATACGGTGGAACTCGACGAGGAGCGCAAGGCGGCCATGGTGTCAAATCTGCTCGTCGTGCTCTGCGGAAACCGCGACGCGCAGCCGATTGTTAACTCGGGCACCCTGTATTAAACCGTTGCGGTCTGGCAGGGCTCAACTGTGGCAGGGAACCGGCAAAGTTAGCAGAAAATATGACAAAAAGGAATGATATTATGGGTGATTCCGGGAAAAAACAGGTTCCGCTCCGGCTTTCGGCAAAGCTTTACGACGCGATTGCCGCGTGGGCGGAGGACGATTTCCGCTCTGTCAATGGACAGATTGAATACCTGCTGACAGAGTGTGTCCGACAGCGGAAGAAAAATGGAAAATACGTCTCTGACGAGATTGACAAACCGCTGGAAATTGACATTTAGAAAAAGGGGGCGTGGTGCAGTGAACTATTGGAAAAAGATGGTTGCGCCGATCGTGATTGCCGTCATTATGATTGCGTATTATATTGGAGCGGCGGTATTTTTTATGGCAGTGCCCGGCATTCCGGCAGCCGTCAAGATTTTGATGGTTGTGATACCGCTGATACTGGCGGCGGTGATGCTCGGTGTGTTGATAAGCAGAATAAAAGAGATTCAAGGAGGAGAAGAAGATGATCTTAGTCAATACTGATTACATCAGCGGAAAGGAACTGGAGATGCTCGGCATGGTCAAGGGAAGCACAATCCAGTCAAAAAACATTGGAAAGGATATCACACAGAGCTTTAAGACCCTGGTGGGCGGCGAGCTGTCAGCGTACACGGAGATGATGAACGAGGCGCGCGCACTCGCCACAAAGCGCATGGTCGAGGAGGCTGAGAAGCTTGGCGCCGACGCGGTGGTCAACATCCGCTACGCGTCAGCCGCAGTGATGCAGGGCGCAGCGGAGGTCATGGCGTACGGCACCGCGGTGCGGTTTCGATAACGACATATCAGGCAGAGTACAGCAGAGCAGAGTTGTCCGGGGCGCAGAAGCGCCGCGGACAACGTGCGTTAGTAAAATTATTTTGTGGAGGACAATGATGTTAGCAATTAAAAGTATTTTGATGATGATAATCGGTTTTGTCATTCTGATCAAGGGAGCCGGTTTTTTTGTGGACGGCGCGTCGGGAATTGCGGAGAGATTTCATATACCGCAGATTGTTATCGGGCTTACCATTGTGGCGTTCGGGACGAGCGCGCCGGAGGCGGCAATCAGCATCTCGGCAGCGTTCGCGGGGACGACAGGCATTGCAATCGGCAATATTCTCGGCAGCAATCTGCTGAACATACTGATTATCCTTGGCATCTCGGCGTGCATTGTGCCGCTGCACATTGGGAAATCCAGCATCCGGTTCGACATTCCGTTCAACCTGGTCATCACGCTGGCGCTTGTCTTGTTTGGCGTTGTGTGCGGCGGGTTGAATGTCTTCTCCGGCATTCTGTTCTGGATGCTCATGATTGTGTTTCTGGTACATCTGTTCCGTGAGGCAAAGCGGGGGAATGAACAGGAAAATACGGCTAAACAGCCGGGAAAACAAAGGAACATGGCACTGTTGATTTTGTATATTGCGGGCGGTATCGCGGCGATTATCTTTGGAAGTGACCTCGCAGTCGACAATGCCACCGTTATCGCCGCGGACATTCTTCACATTGATGACAGGCTGATAGGGCTGACCATCATTGCACTTGGCACGTCGCTGCCGGAACTGATGACCAGCGTGACCGCGGCGAGAAAAGGAAACGCGGATATCGCAGTCGGAAATATTCTGGGAAGCAATATTTTTAACATTCTTTTTGTGCTCGGGACTGTGTCGCTGATTGCGCCGGTGACGTTTTCGCTGTCGTTTGTCATAGATGGGGTTATCGGCATCGCTGCTGTCGTTCTGCTTTATGTTCTCTCAAAGGATGACGACACGCTGTCAAGGCGCGACGGCGCGATATTTCTGGTGTGTTATGCAGCGTATTTTGTCTATCTGCTTGCAGCCAATCTTACAGTTTTGTAACATTGGCGTCTGCCATGTTCAGACAGGGGAAAAGGTGGTATCCTGATAGTATATGGACAGTGCACTGCATGAAGGGGGGAAAAGGCAGTATGGACACAAAACCGACAATCATGATCGTGGAGGACGACGCGGCACTTGCGCGGGAGCTTGCTCTGTTTTTGGAGAAATGGCAGTACCGCGCCGCCGTCTGCGTGCACTTTGACAATATTTTGCAGGAATTTATGGAGTGGAGGCCGCAGCTTGTGCTGCTTGACATCAACCTGCCCGGCAGGGATGGATTTTACTGGTGCAGTCAGCTGCGGCAGATTTCGAAAGTGCCTGTTCTCTTTATCAGCAGCCGCGGTGATGACCGGGATAAAATCATGGCGGTCGCGCAGGGCGGCGATGATTACGTGGAAAAACCGTTTCGCATGGAGCTGCTCAAGGCAAAAATCGAGGCGGTGCTTCGGCGGACGTACGAGTACAAAGTGCGGGAGTGCATCTTCCTGAATGCCGGCCTTTGCTTTGACAGTGCGGCGCAGAGCCTGCGCGTTGCAAAACCGGCCAAAGAGCAGGAGATAGACCTCACGAAATCAGAGCGGCGCCTGCTTGCGCGCCTGGTGGAGAACCGGCCGGATGTTGTGACGCGCGACGAGCTGATGATGGAGCTGTGGAACACGGACGCGTACGTCACGGACGCGGCGCTCACCACCATCATCAGCAGACTGCGCACCAAACTCAAGGCCGCGTGCGGCGAGGAAGTGATATTCACAAAAAAGGGGCAGGGATATTATGTGCAGTGAGGCGGGGCAGATGCCGTTGAAAACAAACTCGGAAAGGGCGGGGATGCGCGCGATGACTGGACTGAAGTGGCTTAAAAGAAGATGGAAGGAAAACCTGGTTCGCCTCATTGTGTTAGGGAGCTGTAATCTGTATTTTGTCTTTCTCATGCGGACAGCACAGATCAGGTATCTGCTGTACCTCGACCTGCTTTTGCTGGTGTATCTGGCGATCGTGGAGGGTACAGCCTTTTGGGATTTCTGGAAAAAGGAGCGCCGCAAAGCCGCATTTTTGCCGGAACCAGAACCTGTCTATGAGACGCTTGGCAGGCCGGAGGACGGGGAGGTTTTTGCCCATGATATGCAGATTATGGAGGAGCGCATCCGGGAAAAATTTGCAGAAAACTGTGATTTGCAGGACTATGTGGCAAAATGGTGCCACGAGTTCAAGCTCCCGCTGGCCGCAGCGCTTCTGATTGCGGAAAAAATAAAGGACACAGACATCCGGGCTGATTTGCGCGAACAGCTCGAGCGGATGAACTGGCAGTCGGCCATGATGCTGCAGGGGTGCAGACTGCAAAGTCCGCTGTTTGACCTGCAGATCAGGCAGGTACCGCTGGCGCAGTGCGTCAGGGCGTCCATCAAAAATAACCAGTTTTTTCTGATACAGAAAAAATTTCAGATTCACATGTCGGTCAAGGACGTGGTTGTCTGTACAGACCCTGCCTGGCTGACCTATATTTTGGATCAGATTTTGAACAATGCAGTCAAGTACGCAAGAGCGGACGCGGAGCACCATATCCGGTTCTGGACGGAAAACTGCCGCGGGGAAACGTGCCCGGCATCGTCCCTTGCACTGTATGTGGAGGACAACGGAGAGGGCATACAGCAGTGCGATATCCGGCGCATTTTTGAGAAAGGCTACACAGGCAGCAACTATCACAACGGCAGGTACAAGTCGACCGGGATGGGGCTGTACATGGCAGACCAGATTGCGGGAAAATTAGGCCATGTGCTGTCCGCAGAGAGCCGCTATGGGGAGTATGCACGCTTCTGCATCCAGCTCTGCCAAAGTCCAAACAGCTGACGATAAGGTGTGCAGGCGGTCTGAAACTGTCGGAAAAAGGATTGCGGAAAAAGGATGTGTGTGTTAAAATAACGATATGCATAGTCAACTGGAGAACTGGATGCGTGCGCAGGAGACTGCGGCGT
>CAMWOK010000119.1 GCA_947175845.1 uncultured Lachnospiraceae bacterium
GACAGCGACAGCGTCATGGCAGGTGATCAATGCATGGCCGGCAAAGTATACAGCACCGGATTTCAATGCGTTGACCTCAGAGGTTGCCATTGAGTCGATTGAGATTGCCCATGAAGGTATGACGAGAGTTTCTTAAGAGCAATATGTATAATTCAGCTCCGGAAGCGTACCGCTGTCCGGAGCTGACAGAAAGACAGGGAGAAGCAGTAGATGTTTGACACAGAGTTTTCTTTTGTTCTGCCTAAAGGGTATGTCGATCGGGATGGAAACCTTCACAAAGAAGGAAGGATGCGTCTTGCCACAGCGGCAGATGAGATTATACCGCTGCGCGATCCAAGAGTACAGCAGAATCCCGGCTATCTCGTGATCATTCTATTGTCTCGCGTGATCACGAGTCTGGGAACAATGCCTGCGGTGGACACAAAAGTGATCGAGGGATTATATACGGCGGATCTTGCCTATCTCCAGGATCTGTATGAGCGGGTCAATCAGGCGGAGGTACCATCGTACAAAACAGTCTGTCCGCACTGTGGGGAGGAGATCAATGTGCCCGTAAATTTTATGGAAGCCGGGCCATAAATATGTATCCGGCAGATAAGATTTATGAGGAGGCGGCTTTTATCGCCTATTATGTACACTGGAGCCGGGAGGACGTGCTGAATCTTCCGCATAGAGAGCGGCTGCGCTGGTGCAGGGAAATATCGGAGATCAATCGGAAAGTCAGTCATGAACCGCCCAAAAACGATATTTTTAAGATATAAACAAATGTTTATAAAAAACATTTCCATATTTGTTATCGGCAAATGATGTTAGGAGCTGTAGAAAAATATCCTGCGCGGACTGCATTGGTTATTTTCCTGCAAATTCTTATATAGAGGTGAAGAGAGATGGCAGCGTGGAATAATCTTGCAAAGCGCACGAAATTCAGGGTGATCTTAAACGGGATGCCGCTTGGATTTTCAAAAGTTTCCAATATATCAACTACAATGGAGTTTGAGACTGTAGTCGAAGGCGGAGTGAACGACAGTGTTCACTATCTTCCCAAGCCCAGACAGTCAATGGACAAGCTGATCCTAGAATACGGCATTGCCAGCGGGGAACTGACCCGCACTACCCTGACGGCAGGATATGAATTGACGAGAGGCATCATTATCATGGTAATGTCGGAGAAGGGAATGGTTCCCACGGCGACTTATCAGGCGAATTGGGGAATTGTGACGAAATGGGAGATCGATACGCTTGATGCGACAAGCAGCGGCTTGCTGATCAAGAAAGTGGAGATTTCTCATAATGGATTAACAGAAACGATTAATAAACTTGGGTTATAAGAATTACGATAAAGAAGATGATAAAATTAAGGAAACCTTTTTCACAAAAAATACAGCTTCATATCAGACAAGATATACTGCAGCGGTTATGGGATAAGTATGTGCCTGTATCTTCGCCGGAATATGGCAGGATGGAGCTGGTTTATCTAAAAGGCGGACCAGCGGAGATGGAAAAGCAGCCGGAACGGATCCAGCTGCTGCTCCAATTGCTCTTAAAGAATAAAATGATGCAGCTGAACCTGATCCAGTATCCTGCGGTGGTGAAATTTGGTCAGAAGCAGATGGAGAGCAGTCTGCGGAGAACGGAGCGGTATTATGCTGTACAGTTAAAGAGTGCGGATCCTGTGATGTACCGGACTGTGAGACAGTATTTTATGCTGTTAGAGCAGATCGGGGAAGATAACAAGCGTTATCAGGGCTGGCAGAAGACGAATCTGGCGATCGAAAAGCAAAAGGAGGAGTATCGTCTGCTTTCTCTTTTTTCTGAGAAGCTGCGGGAGCGCCTGACAGTGCATTCTATCAATACACTGCGGAAGATGCAAAGAGACTTTGTCAATTCCTTAACGGAGACAGAGTATCAGCTGCTCACAGAAGAGCTGATCTGGCAGGATAAGCCAGCGCTCATCGGACAGCTGAATGAATGGGATGAAGCTCAGTGCGGATATGTTGTCAGGGAATTGGAAAAAAATACGGAAATAGGACAGATTTTATCATTGATTCCGGCCCAGTCCGTGAAGGAAAAATTAATCACAGCTGCGCAGAAACTGGGACTGAGGGAATTTTGTCTGTTTTATCATCAAGTGATGAAGCTTGATGAGGTCATGCCGAAGGTTGTGCTATGGAAAGAAAGCAGAACGGAAATGCTTCATCATATTGATCAGATGGAGTCAGGGGCACTGCAGCAGGTGTGGGAGCAGATTGAACGTGCAGAACACCAGTTTGAGAGCGACACGTTAAGAGTCCATGATCAAAGTGTTCAGAATCAGGAAAAAGAGTTATTGGATTCACTGCTAGAAACTGAGTACCAGACGATGGCAGAACGGTTGATCTGGCAGGAGAAACCAGAGTTAATTGCGCATTTTAGAGAATGTGAAAAAGCCCAGTGCAAAGAGGTGATCAGGCAGTTAGAGAAAGACTCTTATCTGAAGCGGATTTTGTCAGCCATTCAAAAGCAATCCCCGAAAAAGAAGCTGATTGCGGCGGCGTATAAGCTCGAACAAAGTGAGTTTTGCAGGTTTTACTGGCAGGTAACGGAGTTTTTGAAAGACAGTCTGCCAATTGTAATATGGAAGAAAAGCAGAACGGAGATGCTTTTCTCGATTGAGGAATTGAGCGAATATGGCTTGCAGCAAGTGTGGAAGCAGATGCAGGCAGCGGAGCCGGCGCAAGGCCTTAAGTCTGTTTTTGTAGAAAAAATGCTGCACTTGCAGGAACAATACCAACAGAAGAAGGGCGGAGATTTTCACGAGCAGATTGATGCCTTATTAAAAGAAAGTGATCTGGCAGGCATTGCAGATCTGGTCAATCTGGCACAGCTGACGCAGGAGAATGACACAGAAGAATATGCAGAGCTGTCTGTATCGGCGGATGGAGAGCGCAGGCAGCTGGTATTGCGGGAGGAGGCTGATCAGGTACTCCGGAATCTGGAACATGAGTGTGCGATGCGGCGTGATAAAATAGAACAGCAGCAGATGCAGGCTGCCAGGACGTATCAAGAGGTGTATCATCAGATCATTCAGACAGAAGAGAGCATGGAGTGGCAGCAGGAGAATGCGGCGCAAGCAGTGAAGCAGCTGTTCCGGCAACAGTACCAGGAACCATTGACAGAGGCGGAAATCCAGGCGATTTACGAGTGGAGTCAAGTTTTCCAGAATGTTTATCTTGCGCAGCAGGAACAGACAGGCATTGATACGGATTTTCCAGAGGAAAGCGCCTTTTCTTCTGAACAGTCCGAACTGATTCCTGTATTTGAGAAGATGAACCAGTATATCACAGACCCCCATATGAAGGAACAGCACGCAGCGGTGGAAAGGCTGATATTGCGCCGGCAGGAGGCGCTTCCAAAGGATGAGAGGGTACAGCAATTACTGACATATATCGAGGCATTGGAGGAGCAGCAAAGAGACAAGTTTATTCATGCGCTGGCGGATATGGTTCAACTGTCTGTACAGTTATCTTTCCGGCAAAAGGCAGCCGCGCCTTTTGAAGTGCAGGAACCTGCAAAAAAGCAGCTGCTTGAGACGAAAGACCAGGAGTTTGCCAGGGAACTTTTGTGGGTAGAGGATCGGGAGTTTGCCCGGAAGCTGTTGTGGCTGGATGACTGGGAACTCGCTAAAAGTCTCGTGCAGCTAGAAGACACAAAGCTAGCCAAGAGGCTGCTTGCGATAGAAGATATAGAGCTGGTCAGGAGATTCGTGCAGCTAGAAGATACAGAGCTGGCTGGGAGGCTGCTTGCGATAGAAGATCAGGAATTTGTCAGGAAGCTGCTGCAGACAGGAAGTAAGGCGTTTGGCGAAAAGCTGCTGCAGGACAGTGACAGACAGTTGCTGGATGTATCATACAAGAGTCTGTGGGAGTGGGGAGAAACGTTGCTGTTTCATCCAGAACAGGAAGATGCAGACATTTTGTCTTATTCACAGCAGGATGCGTTTTCTTCTGATTCTGACAAAGCACAGCAGATAGATGTTCAAACACAGATGATACGCCGCCAGATTGAGATGGCAAAGGACAGGAATCGTCTGCAGAGTCTCATTAGGCAGATCAATCATCAGGCAGATTTACAGCTGGTATATACGGATGCGCTGCTTAGAGTACCGCAGGTTCAGACGTTGCTGCAGTATGCGCAGCAATTGGATGAGACACAGTATGGTATGCTTGTAAAGGAACTGGCGCAGATTACGAAGCTTCAAAAGCTGTCGTATGAGGAACCGGAAACAAATGCAGGAATAGACAATGACCATGGAGATTCCTCGGAGCTGCTGATGCAAGGCGATGCGTTTGAATCTGGCAGAGAGCCGCTGCATAAACTCCGTACAGAGGACAAGAAATTGATCGGGGAACTGCTGCAGATCGAAGACAGGGAATATGCCGAGAGACTGCTGCAGGTAGGAGATAGGGAGCTTATCGAGAAATTTTTGCAGCTGGAAAATGAGGAGTTTGCCGAAAAATTGCTGCGGATAAACGACAGGGAAGTTGTCGAGAAGCTGCTGCAGGATAATGACAGATCGTCACAAACATCATATAGAAATCTATGGGAATGGGGAGAAGCGCTGTTGCTTCACCCAGAGGATCAGAAGGTTGCCGCGTCGTTTTCTTTGGATTACAATTCTTCTGATTTTAATGCGTCTGATATCAGTGATGCACAGCAGACACAGGCGGTACACCAGAAGAATCATCTTCAGAGCCTGATTGGGCAGATCAATCGCCAGGTGGATGTGAAGCTTGTATACACAGATGAGCAGCTTCGTATGCCGCAGATTCAATCCTTATTGCAGTATGTCCGGCAATTGGATGTGAAACAATATGGAGCGTTTGTCAAGGAACTGGCGCAGATTATGATGGTTCAAAAACTGTCACAAATCGAAATGAAGACAGAATTTTCATCGGATCAGATCATAGAGCCTGTGCGTCTGTCCCCAGAAGCTGTTTCTTTAGAACAGGAAAATATGTCTTATGATGTTCTAGTACAACTTGCTGAAAATTATGAGAGATCACGCTGGTTGGCACATTACAAGAACCTTAGAACGATAGAACAGAAACTTTTTCCGCAGACATATACGAACAGACAACAGGCAGAGGGAATCAGCAGTGTGGAAAACGCTGCACAACGAACAGCAGTATACAGCCTGATTCTGGATTCAACAGAACCGTATGAGCAGGGGTTCAATGAGACTGGTATCAGCGAAAGCACTCTTTTGCCCTATGAGGATACGGCAAGCGAATATGTGCAGATACACCCGTATGAAGGGAACTACCAAGAAAGCAGCTATCAGCCTCACGAATTGGAATACTCTGTGCAGAAGGCTTCTGTATCAGAAGAGGAGCAGCAGAGATCGCAACTGCGCATGCAGCAGGAAACTGCCCATCTTCGATCCGTGCAGGATGAGCTGGACAAAAAGCTGAAAGAAGTAGAGCATCAGCTGAAAAAAGTAGAGGGCAGCACAAAGGCGAAGGATGATGTAAAAACTTTTGCGGAACAGGTAAAACGCCAGCTATATGAGGAATTGCATGTAGAGAAGCTGCGCCGGGGATTTATCTGATTCATATAAAAGGAGAGGGTTTTTTGGGACTGACAAAGGCAAAATTAGAGATTGAGAAGGAAGTCGGGTTCAGCGAGGTTGAAGTGTTGTTCAACCCATCAGAATATCAGCTGACAGACGGTGCAAATTATTCCGAAAAGAAAATACCAGGGTTAGACGGACCTGTCCTGCAGTATATTTCCGGGGAAGCGACAGAATTGTCACTGAGTCTTTTTCTGGATACATATGTGCCCAAAAAGCCTGCGGGTCTGCTGTCGTTTGGCAGCAGCGAAGATGCGTCCACAGATGTGTCGGCTATCACAAAACAGATTGCAGATGCGACTTCGATTGACGGAAGTCTGCACCGTCCGCCCAAGGTGACTTTTAAGTGGGGGTCCTTAAATTTTGTCGGGGTGGTGACTAAATTTAATCATACATATATCATGTTTACCGAGAGCGGGATGCCGGTTCGCGCCAAGGTCAACATGACCTTTAAGTCGTTGATCTCACCGACGGATACGCGCAGAAAATCCCCCTTTGAATCCCCAGACCGCAGCAAATACCGTACAATTCGTCAGGGGATGGGGCTGTGGGATATCGCAAATATGGAGTATGGTGATCCCGATATGTGGAAGGTGATCGCCAGGGAGAATGGGATCCTGAATCCATTGGATGTCCGGCCGGGACAGGTGGTGAAACTGCCCGCGCTTTGATGACCCTGCAGGGGACTGACTTCACAGCGTACTTGATTGAGAAGGGAGAATGGAAGTGGCAATTGTTTCTATGGCAGGCTTGGCTGCTAAATATAACGATTTTTTGGTGCCCGCGATCAAAGTAAAAGCGGGGGGATTTGATCTGATCGGTGCCAGTGAATATGGCGTGGAGTCTGTGGAACTCACCCTTTCACAGTCGGCGGCAAGTGCGGCAGTCATTAAACTCACCAATGTGTATGATCTGGAAAATCGTAAATTTATCAGCGATATCTCTGATTTTATCCTGGGGGAGATGGTTGAGGTTGAGATGGGGTATGGTTCTTCGCTGACTTCGCTATTCTACGGCTATGTAGACGAGATTAACTACGAGCTTTCTGATAATCCCTCTGTCCGCGTCACAGCCGTTGATGTGCGCAGGATGATGATGGGAAGCAAGAAAAGCAATATTTCACACCAGGTAAAGAGCTATTCCGACGCATTTGATGAAGTGGTAAAAAAATATAAGCCTGCTTATAAGTCAAAGGACGTGGATGCGACAGACCAGCTCGAAGCCGATTGTATCATTCAAAACGGCAGTGATTATGATTTCATCAAGGAAGAGTTGTGCAGAAAGGGAAACCGGGATTTTTTTGTGCATGCGGGAAAGCTTTATTTTAAGGAAATAACGGCGGAACTTTTCTTAACCGTCGAGATGGAGTGGGCAAAGGATTTTATCTCTTTTCAGCGAAAGGCCACGTTCCAGGATGCGCTGATCCGGGTCATGGGACAGGACACTGACAAGAAGGAAGAGGTCGAGGCGGAGGTAACTGTGAAGTCCGATGACAAGCAGAAGACACTGGTGCAGAACGAGACGACACAGATGGATGCAGCTGTGGAGGATACCGGTGATGCAAAGCAGGTTGCAGAACACAAAGCTGATGAGATGAAAAAACAGGCAAGACAGGCGACGGGAGTGTGCATTGGCGTGCCTGAGATTCAGCCTGGCGGCCGTGTCAAGATTAAGAATGCGGATGGAAGGCTGCTCGACGGAACCTATGATATTATCGAAGTAAAACATTCTTTTAGCGGGGATGGCTACAAGACGACTTTTGAGGTGGGAGGCTGGAAGCGTTGAATTTTTATGACGAATTGTTGTCAGCTTCAAAAGATGACAAGACCTATCCTGAGATTACAGCGCCGGGACTTTTGAATGCCATTGTGAAGGAAATATGGGACAAAGAGCACATAGGCATGATCAAAGTGGAATATCTCATGGGTGAGAAGGACAAAAAAACTTCTGACTGGGTGAGAGTCATGACAAACTATGGCGGCAATGGTTTTGGCAATTACTGGCTGCCGGAGATTGGCACAGAGGTTCTTGTGGGGTTTATTCATGGGAATATGAACATGCCTGTGGTTATGGGGTGTCTCTGGAATGGAACGGATCAGCTGCCGGAGGGAGCTGCCAGTGAGAAGAACGAAACCAAGACGATCATAACCAAGGCTGGAAATAAGATCACCTTTTCCGAGGCAGAGGGGAAGGAGAAAATAACGGTGACGACTCCCAAGGAACTATCTATCCTGTTAGATGATGAGAACGAAGCGGTGTCTGTACAGGATCAGAACAAAGAGAACAGCATTCAGATGGACTGCAAAAACGGGGCGTTAAAGCTGACAGCTAAGAAGGAAATCTCCCTGACAATCGGGACAAAGGAAGTAATGAATGCCAGTTCGGACACTGTCAAACTCACCTGTGGAACGATACAGCTGGATGCAAAACAGACCTTAAAGTTAGCGGGTCAATCCACATCTCTCGAGGGAGCCAGTGTGAAGGGTAAGGCGGACGGTGAGTTGGGATTGGAGGCATCTGGCATGGCACAGCTCAAAGGC
>CAMWOK010000120.1 GCA_947175845.1 uncultured Lachnospiraceae bacterium
GCATCACTATGAGTACTGGATGGATTACAGTGCTCACGCGGGGGACGGAATTATTCCTGCAAGAATGCCGGACAGATATGTTGTGGAGATGTTTATCGACCGGGTTGCCGCCTCAAAAAATTACAACAGGAAAAACTATTCGGATGATATGCCGCTGAAGTATTATCAGAGCGGAAATTCCGAGAACTTTATCCACCCGGACACGCGAAGAAAGCTTGAGAAGCTGCTGCACATGCTGGCAGAACATGGCGAGGCATACACAATGCGCTACATCCGCACAAGGATCATTCCAAAGATCAGAAAACAGGGTTTCTCAAAAAAATAAGGGATACAAGGAACCGAAAGAAAGACTCCTCATATATTAAGTATTAGAAAATGTGCTTGATGCATGAGGAGTTGTTTTTTATGAATTGTTGGTTTTGGATTATTTTACTGTGGTGTTTTTGCGGAAAAGGCGGCTGCCAGAACAATTGCATGTGTACATGTGATCGCGACCGCGATAACGATTCCTGCTGCGAGCCTGTATTCCCGACACCGGTTGTCCCGCCCTGCGCGCCTCCTAACAGCGGGTGCGGCTGTGGCAATGAGATGATACAGCCGCGCGGATTTGCAGGTTTTGGCGACAACAATACCTGCGGCTGTGAGGAAAAAGAAAATTAAACATACGGGCAGGGGGATTTGTTTCTCCCCTGCCCGCGTGTATGAATGGAGCGGATGATATGGAAATCAGGAATGACGACATCCGGGAGCGGGTGAACATCCGGGAGATATACAGATATCTTGGCTATGGGGCGGGGGAGCCTGACGACAGTGTATACAGTATGATTGTGGAGGTTCTCGGACAGCTGTCTCAGACAGTGCAGCCGCGGTATGTTTACCGGGTGTACGCGTGCAGTGTCTCGGAAACGGGCGTCACACTGAGCGCGGAGGACAGGGCAGTCACATTTGAGAGCCGCAATCTTGCTGCAAATCTCGCACAATGCAGCCGCGCGGCTCTGATCGCGGCGACGCTTGGGATCGCGGCGGACAAGCTTTTGCAGAAGTACGAGATACTGAACATGACAAAGGCCGCGATCGCACAGGCATGTGGTGCGGCGTACATCGAGGCGTACTGCGATATTGTGCAGGAACAGATCTGTGAGCAGGTATCAGCGGAAGCGGGAAAACTGTATCTGAGGCCGCGGTTCAGCCCGGGATACGGGGATCTGCCGCTGCATTGTCAGAAAGTATTCTTTGCGGAGCTGGAATGCACTAAGCGCATCGGGCTGACCCTGACAGACAGCCTGCTGATGTATCCGACCAAGAGTGTGACTGCGCTGATCGGTCTGACTGCCAATCCACTAAGCTGTCATATTGGCAGGTGCAAAAACTGTGCGTGTACAGATTGCGAATTTCGTGAAGTATAAGAGGCTGCAAGGGGAGGATTATGATGGATTTTAGGGAATTATTGGGGAAGCGGATACTTTTTTTTGACGGAGGTATGGGGACGCTGCTGCAAGAGCGCGGACTGAAAGCCGGGGAAGTTCCTGAGATGTGGAATGTTCTGCACCCGGAAATCATCCGGCAGATTCACAGAGAATACCTGAATGCGGGGTGCAACGTGGTCTCTGCAAACACGTTTGGCGTGAATGCGTACAAGTGCAGAAACACAGCCTGCACAGTGGACGAGCTTGTGACGGCAGGTGTGCATCTTGCGCAGGAAGCGATAGCGGAGGTGCGCAATGCCAAACAGGGCAGCAAAAAAGCGCATCCGATGTTTGCTGCGCTGGATATCGGCTCGATTGGAAAGCTGTTGAAGCCGCTGGGTGAAATCTCGTTTGACGAGGCGTATCAGACTTTTCGGGAGATTGTCCTTGCGGGGGATCGGGCGGGAGCGGATCTGATCCTGATTGAGACGGTGAGCGATTCCTATGAAATCAAGGCCGCTGTCCTTGCGGCGAAGGAAAACAGCGACCTCCCTGTCGTTGTCACGATGATCTTTGATGAGGGCGGTAAACTGCTGACTGGCGGAGATGTTGCAAGTGTGACAGCGATGCTCGAGGGCCTGGGTGTGGATGCAGTTGGCTTCAACTGCGGACTGGGACCGGAACAGATGAAGAAACTGCTGCCTCAGCTGACTGAATGCTGTTCTCTTCCGATTGTGGTCAATCCCAATGCAGGACTGCCGGTTGTTGTCGACGGGCAGACCATATTTACGGTGGAACCGGAGGAGTTTGCACAGAGCGTGCGTGTGCTGGTGGAGATGGGGGCAAGCGTGGCTGGCGGCTGCTGCGGCACGACACCTGCACATATCAGACGTGTTGTGGAGCTCTGCGGGGACATGGAGATCAAACCGGTAACCGACAAGAATCTGACAGTAGTGTCATCTTACAATCACGCGGTCTATTTTGCCAGAAAACCGCTGATCATCGGGGAGCGGATCAATCCGACCGGCAAGTCAAAGTTCAAGCAGGCGCTGCGCAGTCATGATATGGAGTACATCTACAGGGAAGGGCTTTCGCAGGAGGAGAACGGAGCGCATATCCTTGATGTCAATGTGGGACTTCCCGAGATCGATGAGCCGCAGCTGATGCAGGAGGCCGTTACGGGAATTCAGGCAATTATCGACCTTCCGCTGCAGATTGACACCTCTGACACGGAAGCGATGGAGCGCGGGCTGCGGTACTACAACGGAAAGCCGATGTTAAATTCCGTGAACGGCAAGAAGGAGTCGATGGAGCGCGTCTTTCCGATTGCGAAAAAATACGGCGCAGTGGTGGTATGCCTGTGCCTTGATGAGGGCGGTATCCCTGAGACAGTCGAGGGGCGGCTGGCAGTGGCAGAGAAATTGGTAAAAACTGCCGCAGCATATGGGATTCCGAAGAAAAATCTGGTGATGGATGCGCTTGTACTCACGATCAGTACCGGGCAGGACAACGCGAATATCACGCTGCAGACACTGCGAAGAATCCGCTTTGAGATGGGACTTCACACAGTGCTCGGCGTGTCCAACATCTCGTTTGGACTGCCGGAGCGAAGCCGCATCAACACTGCATTTTTTACGATGGCGATGAACAGCGGGCTGAGTGCCGGCATCGTGAATCCATCCAGCGAACCGATGATGAATGCTTACTACAGCTTTAATGCGCTGACGGGCGTGGATGAACAGTGCATGGAGTACATCGCAAAGGCATCCTGCGCAGCTGAGAATCCCGGCGCGGCCGCCCTGTCAAAAAGTGCTGAGATGACGCTTGATGAGGCGATTGTGAAAGGGCTTGCGGAGAGCGCGTACGAGGCGACCATAAAGCTGCTTGACCAGAATAAGGATTCACTGGACATCATCAACGAGAATCTGATTCCGGCGCTCGATGTGGTGGGAAAAGGATTTGAGGAGAAACGCATGTTTCTGCCGCAGCTGTTGATGAGCGCAGACGCGGCAAAGGCGTCCTTTGAGGCGATCCGCACAACCCTTTCAAAGCAGGGAAAGCAGAGCGGAAGCAAGGGAAAAATCGTGATAGCGACCGTCAAGGGCGATATTCACGATATCGGGAAAAACATTGTGAAAACACTGTTGGAAAACTACGGATTTGAGATGATCGATCTCGGAAAAGACGTCGATCCACAGCTGATATTGAAAACTGTGCAGGAGCAGAATGTGAGGCTGGTGGGACTCAGCGCGCTCATGACCACCACAGTCGTGAGTATGGAAGAGACCATCCGGCTTCTGCGGGAACAGCATGCAGACTGCAAAGTTATGGTGGGTGGCGCGGTGCTCACACAGGAGTATGCAGATCGGATTGGCGCCGATTTTTATTCCAGGGACGCTATGGGTTCCGTGCGCTATGCAAATGCGCTATGGGAGAGAGGAGAACTTTAAAAAGTTCTCCTCTTTTCTTGACAGGGATGTGTAGATGTAGTATATTTATACTGTATCAAGTGTATTAATACAGTTGCAGAGGAGAAGTGACAATGATTTTGATTGACCACAAGGACAGACGTCCGATCTACGAGCAGGTCATAGAGCGGTTTCAGCAGATGATACTGTGTGGGGCGATGGCCCCTGATATGCCCATGCCTTCTGTCAGAAGCCTTGCGATGGAGCTGTCATTGAATCCAAACACAATTCAGCGCGCTTATCAGGAACTGGAACGCACGGGATATATTTATACGATAAAGGGGAAGGGCAGTTTTGTGAGTGAGACTGCGGCCGCGGCGGCGAACAAGCGCAGTCAGCTGCTCAGGGAGCTGCAGGTTTTTACGGATAAGTCACTGCTTGCGGGTATCTCGACACAGGAACTGCAGGAGATGCTCGCGCTGTGTATCCAGCAGAGCAGTGTGCTGACAAACAGGATGGGGGATGATAAGGAATGATAATGGCAGCCAATGTCAAAAAGCTTTTTGGCGAAGTTTTTGCGGTAAATGACGTCTCTGTAACGATTAAAAGCGGGGAAGTTTTCGGGCTGATTGGTACAAACGGTGCTGGAAAGAGTACGCTTTTGCGCATGATGGTCGGCGTGTTAAAGCCTGACGGCGGGAAAATTCTTGTGGATGACAGGCCAGTCTATGAAAATCCGGCAGTGAAGGCAGATATTTTCTACATATCGGATGATCCGTATTTTCTGCCGCACGCCACGCCGAAAAAAGTGGCAGCGTTTTACAGTGATTACTACGGAGCGTTTGATATGGATCGGTTTGAGGATATGCTTCGCAGCTTTCAGCTGAATCCTGAACGGAAGATCAGCACATTTTCGAAAGGTATGAAGAAACAGCTCTCCGTGCTGCTCGGAATATGTGCGAACACGAGATATCTGTTCTGCGATGAGACCTTTGACGGACTCGATCCTGTCATGCGCCAGGCTGTGAAGAGCATCTTTGCGGGAGAGCTTGCAGAACGTGAGTTCACGCCGGTGATCGCGTCCCACAACCTGAGAGAACTCGAGGATATCTGTGACTGTGTCGGAATCCTGCACCAGGGCGGTGTGCTGATGCAGAAGGATTTGGAGGAGATGAAGCTGAACATACACAATATACAGTGTGTGTTTCAAAGTGCAGACGAGGAGAAAAGTGCTCTGGAGCTGTTGGATATCGTCAGGGCCGAGAAGCGGGGAAGCCTGAATGTGCTCACAGTCCGCGGGGCAGAGCGGGAGATCATGAGCAGAATCAATCACTTCTCACCAGTCTTTGCGGAGATTCTGCCACTGACGCTCGAGGAAATATTTATCAGCGAAACGGAGGTTGTCGGATATGATATCAAGAAACTTATTTTTTAGGCTGGTCCGGCAGGATATCAAAAAGAGAATCTGGTGTCCGATTTTGATATTCATCGTGCTCTTTCTGGCACTGGAAGTGTGTTTGCTGATGGAGACAGAAGAATATCTGCGCTATTCGTATGTCTACGCCAAAGATATTGTCACGTATGTGAAGGAGTATTTCTTTGGCAGGCATTCGAGAATGGTGTCAGTAGTCACCTGTTTTACCGCATTTCTGTGCGGCATCAGCGGATATGCTTACCTGCATTCTAAGATTCAGGTAGATACATATCACAGTCTGCCCGTCAGCAGATCACAGCTGTTCTGGTCAAAATATATTTCGGGCGTGCTGCAGTTTTTTGTTCCTTTTGTGATACATGCGCTGAGCTGTGCAGGCATTGCAGCAGGAAAAGGCGCTTTTACCACGGCGACTATTCCTGCTGTGATATCCTACATTGCGCTGCAGCTGGTTGTCTTTGTGCTGGCGTACAGCGTGACAGTGCTGGCGATGGAACTGACGGGAAACATGATTGTTGCGGTGTTGGGAACAGGAGTTTTGTTTCTGTACAGCACGCTGCTTGCTGTGCTGTCGCATGTACTGTCTGATATCTATTTTGATACCTACATCGCTTATGGAAAGCGCATGAGTTATCCGATCAATGAAAATATCTGGCGGTTTTCTCCGGCCTCCATGCTCATCAGACTGTTCTTGAGCCCGAACAACACGACGATGGAGGCGGCGAAAAAACTCTACAAATATGATACTTCCTATGTATGGGTTCTGATGCTTGCGGCGGCTGTCTACACGATGGCGGCGTATATTGCACACCAGAGAAGGGCATCGGAGGCAGCGGGAAAGTCCATCGCGTTCCATATGGCGGAGCCTGTCATCAAGACCATGGTGGTCATACCGGCAGCATTTTTCTGTGCTGTGTTCTTTCGCTCGATAGCTTCCTATACGAAGGAGGAGCGCTGGTTTGTGTTTGGTCTGATCTTTGGTTTTGTCATTGCCTGCGTGTTGATGGAGGTGATTTTCCGTCTGGATCTGCGCGGTGCATTGATGCACAAAAAACAGTTTTTGTTTAACGCGGCATGTACGGCACTGATCTTTGCCGTGATACGGTACGATATGACAGGGTATGACACATATGTGCCGTCGGATGCGCAGCTGCAGAGCTGTGCGATATCAATCCAGCAGCTGATGCCGCTGTCACAGGATGTCCGTGTCAGCAGTTTTGGAAATCACTTTCTGGACTCGGAAGATTACCGCATGTCCAACATGAAACTGCAGGGGAATCCAAGCGCGATGGAGCTTGCCCGGAAAGCGGCAGCAGAGCAGCTGCAATTTCGCTATTTTGATTACTATGAGGGAATCGAGGAGTCGTCTGAGTATATGGAGACGCTGAGCAGGCAGGAACACTACCAGAATCTTGTTTTTGGCTACAGGCTGCAAAACGGCAGGATGATATACCGCAAATACGTTGTCGATCTCAAAGATGCAGAAACGTTAAGGCTGCTGGCAGATATTTTTAACGACTATGACTACAAGGTTGGCTCGACCCCTGTTTTTAATGACAGCTGGCAGATCGAGTTCGGTTCTTTGTACTGTATCAGCAATTTTAGGGAGGAAAATATCGTTCTGACACATGACATGCAGGCAAGACTGCTCGAGACCTATCATAAGGAATACATGAAACTTACACTCGAAACGGTCATGCATGAGCTGCCGCTTGGAAGCATAGATTTTCGGATAAAGCTAGATGCGAATCAAAGCAGGTACAAATATTTCAGCTATTCTGGTGCGATGTATATCTATCCGGAGTTTACCAAGACGATCGCACTGCTGCGGGAATACGGCTTTGACATGGAAGAAAAACTGACAGCAGAGGATGTGGAGTCAGTCCGCGTGGAGCTCAATGATGTTGTGCCCCCGACCTATTTCAGCAGTTTATCAGGTATCGAGAGAGCGGAAAGTGTTTATGAGACAGACTCGGAGGAATCCAAAGTGCAGGAGTACACGGACAAGGAGCAGATTCAGCAGATTCTTGACAGTGTGGTCAAAACAGATTTCATGTGGGGGATCAAGGGTTTCACGGATTGCTTTGACCATCAATACAGATTGGGAATCATCCTAAAAGCGGAGGATGGCCTGCCATATTATTTCTTCATCAAAGGCGAGATACCGGATTTCATCCGGCATTCATAGGCGAACCGAAAATATCTTCAAAAAACATTTAACAAATAGTCTCTCTTGTGATAAAATATCTTTATATGAATTAAAGAATATAAATTTATATAAATGTGTAATCAGGAGGAGAACAGCATGGCAGAAAAGAAATGTGTAGCTTATGTATCTACTTATACAATGAGCGATAAACATGGCATTAAAATCTATGATGTTGATATGGAACAGGGCCGTTTTACGGAGAAGGGGGAGGTGCATATCACCAATTCCTCCTATGTGACAATCTCACACAACAGGAAGTATCTCTATGCGATAACGGATACGGGTGTCTCAAGCTACAGAATCCTTCCGGACGGGAATCTGGAATTTGTGAACACGGCCTCCACAAACAGTATGAGAGGCTGCTATCTCTCGACAGACTATGAGGACAAGTTCTTATTCTGCGCAGGCTATCACGATGGAAAGATCACCGTGCTTCATCTGGATTCCAACACAGGTGCGGTGGATGCCATCACGGACGAGGTGTTTCACATGTGGCTTGGAAGTATCGCAGAGAGAAGCTATCGGCCGCATATCAGCTTCGTGAAGATGACGCGTGACAACAAGTATCTGAGTGCGGCGGATCTCGGTATCGACTATGTCAATATCTATCGTCTCGACCATGAGA
>CAMWOK010000121.1 GCA_947175845.1 uncultured Lachnospiraceae bacterium
GTCCTACGGCAGCATTAGCAACGATTGTTGAAGGAATCGTTGCACAGAAGGGAATGAACGGGTTAATTATTGCAACGATTCTTGCAGGAATAATCCTGATTGCAATGGGATTGCTCAGATTGGGCAATTTGATCAAATATATTCCCTTCACAATCACGACAGGATTCACGGCGGGGATCGCTGTAACAATCGTGATCGGACAGATTAAGGACTTTTTAGGGCTTACCTATCCGGAGGGAACAGTCACCATCGAGACGATGGAGAAGGTGGAGGCTGTCGCCAGATATATCAAATCGGTCAACTGGCAGGCGTTGACTGTTGGGGTCATATGCCTCGCGATACTGATCGTCTGGCCGTATGTCAACAAGACGATCCCGGGATCGCTGATTGCCGTGCTCGCGGGAATATTTATCGTGAAACTTCTGAAACTGAATGTCAACACGATCGGGGATTTGTATGAAATCAGCAACCGGCTTCCACAGCTGCAGGTTCCAGAGATTTCCTTTGACGTTGTGCGGGAAATGCTTCCCGACGCCTTTACCATCGCCATACTTGCGGCGATTGAGTCGTTGCTCTCGTGCGTGGTCGCAGACAGCATGATTAACTCCAAGCACCGCTCCAACATGGAACTGATCGCGCAGGGGCTCGGAAACATCGGCTCTGCATTGTTTGGCGGAATCCCGGCGACAGGCGCGATTGCAAGAACAGCCGCCAACATCAAAAACGGGGGGCGCACACCGATTGCAGGCATGGTTCATGCCGTCACGCTGGTTCTGATACTGGTGGTTCTGATGCCCTACGCGGCGCTGATTCCCATGCCGTGTATCGCGGCGATTCTGTTTATGGTGGCCTACAACATGTGCGGATGGAGAACTTTTGTCAATCTCTGCAAGTCGTCGCCCAAGAGCGATATCATTGTGCTTGTCACAACATTTGTGCTGCCCGTCGTGTTCGATCTGGTAGCCGCGATTGAGGTCGGTATTCTGTTGGCGGCGATCCTTTTCATGAAGCGCATGAGCGAGGTCACGGAAGTGGAAGGGTGGAAGTATGTCGACGAGGAGGAGGACCCGGACAGCATCACACTCCGGGAAGTTCCGGCGCACACGCGCGTCTATGAGATTTCTGGCCCCATGTTTTTTGCTGCTGCTGATAAGATTCTGAATATTTCGGTGAAGGACGACACGCGTTTTCTGATTCTCCGTATGCGGAGTGTGAGCGCGATTGACGCGACGGCTATGCACTCGCTGGAGCAGCTTCATGAGAAGTATGCCGGCAGGAACATCCAGATGATTCTGTCCCATGTCAACGAGCAGCCGCGGGCGGTTATGGACAAGGCGGGATTTACGAAGGCGGTCGGCGCAGAAAACTTCTGCGGGCATATTGACGAGGCGCTCGAGCGCGCACGGAAGCTGGCGGCCGGGTGATCAAAAGGGGTATCTATAATGAAAGAGATATTCGTAGTCGACGATGATGTCAATATTGGAAATATGCTCGAGGAGCTGCTCACCAGGGAAGGATATCACGTCACGCGCGCCTATTCCGGCACGGAAGCGCTTCTCGTGCTGTCTTCGTTCAGCCCGGACCTAGTGCTGCTTGACCTGATGCTTCCCGGACTCGACGGCAGAGAACTGCTGCCGAAGCTGAGCGGAATCCCGGTGATCGTCGTCAGCGCCAGAGTCGGCACTGACGACAAGGTGGAACTGCTGCTCGGCGGTGCGGCGGACTATGTGACAAAGCCCTTTGACACAAAGGAACTGCTTGCGCGCATTGCCGTACAGCTTCGCGGCGGCACGGCGGCGGACGCAAAGACACGATTGACATACGACGACATTGTCGTGGACACCACAACACATCACGTCCGCGTGCGCGATCAGGATGTACGGCTGACCAGAACAGAGTACGCTATCTTAAAGCTGCTGATGCTCAATCCCGCGCAGGTCATCACAAAGACACTGCTGCTTGACAGGCTCAGCGAGGAGACGCCGGACTGCATGGAGAGCTCCCTGCGCGTGCACATCAGCAATCTGCGCAGGAAGCTGCGCGATAGCGGCGGGAAAGATTACATTGAGTCTGTGTGGGGGATTGGATTTAAGATGAAATAATTTACACTTTCTTAACACATTTCTTAACAGGTTTCTTAACAGTGAGCCGATACAATAAAAACTGTTCAATAGAGAACTGCAAAAAAACAACATGTTAAGGAAATGGAACAGAAAGGAAGTGCAGCAACAATGGAGTATATTTTGACGACTGATGCCTTGAGCAAACACTATAAGCATTCCAAGGCGCTAAACGAACTCGACATGCATGTGCCAAAGGGGGCAATCTATGGTTTTGTCGGGAAAAACGGCGCCGGAAAAACCACGCTGATCCGACTGATCTGCGGGCTGCAGAAGCCCACTTCAGGCGGATTTGTTCTATACGGGGCAAAGAATACGGAAAGCGCGATTCAGAAAGCACAGCGCAGAATCGGCGCGGTGGTGGAGACGCCGTCGATCTATCTGAATATGACGGCGGAGCAGAATCTGAGGGAGCAGTACTGTGTGCTTGGACTGCCGTCATTTGAAGGGATTTCCGAGCTGTTGGAGCTTGTGGGAATCGGGGACACCGGCAGAAAAAAGGCGAAGAACTTTTCTCTGGGAATGCGCCAGCGCCTGGGCATTGCCATTGCACTCTGCGGCGACCCGGATTTTTTGGTTCTGGATGAGCCGGTAAACGGACTCGATCCGCAGGGCATTATCGAGACGCGCGAGCTGATATTGAAATTGAACCGGGAGCGCGGCATCACGGTATTGATTTCCAGCCATATTCTGGACGAACTTTCGCGCCTTGCGACCCATTACGGTTTTATCGACAGCGGGCGCATTGTGAAGGAGATCAGCGCGGAGGAACTGGAGGCCGCGTGCAGAAAATGCCTGCGTGTGGAGGTTTCCAATGTCAAATTTTTTGTGCAGGCGGCTGATCGGATGAAGCTGGAATACCGCATTGTCTCGGAGTCGGAGGCAGATATCTATGGAAAGATCCCCATCACAAAGCTGGTTCTGGCACTCGCAGAGCAAAACTGCGAAGTGCTGTCTGTCCATGAGCACGACGAGAGCCTTGAGAGCTACTATGTCAGTCTGATTGGAGGTGCCAGCCATGAGTAGATTACTGTATGCAAATTTTATGCGCCTGAAGCACGATACCTGTTTTCGAATCTGCTTTCTGGTGATGGCGGCAATCGGCGGTTACACACCGTACGGTACGTATTCGACAATGCAAAAATATATGGCGGAGGATTATGTGATACCCTTGGAAAACGCCTTTCTTCCCTACATTCCTCTCACTGTGATTTTATCTGCTGCTTTCTGCAGCCTGTTTATCGGGACGGAGTTTAGCGACGGGACAATACGAAATAAACTGATGGTAGGACACCTGCGAACCAGGGTCTATCTGGCGAATCTGATTGTGTGTTTTGCCGCGGCGTGCATGCTCAGCCTCGCCTATATTGTCCCGAACCTCTGTATGGGAATTTTGCTGCTGGGCTTTTTTCGGTGCGGGCTCGAAGTGATTGTGTTCTATGCAAGCTGCGCGGTCGTGTTGTTTGCCGCAGTCACGGCAATCTATACGATCATAGCCATGCTGAGCCAGAACAGGGCAGTCACCGCAGTCCTCTGTACGCTGGGAATCGTGTTTATGATTTTCTATGGCGCGTACATCAATGCCAGGTTAGCGGAACCAGAGGTATATGAGGGATATGTCTACGTAAATGAGGAGAGCGGGATATACGAGGAGGTGGAATCAATGCCAAATCCACATTATATCGACGGAAAGAAGCGCGTTGTCTATGAATTTTTGAATGATTTTCTGCCGGGAAATCAGACAGTGGTGCTCTGGCAGGGAATGGCAGTCCACCTGCCGGTTATGTCATTATACTCCTGTATTATCGCGATCGCAGTGACCGGCGCTGGCATGATCTGTTTTCAGAAAGAGGATATTAAGTAGGTTTCGGGAGGGGGATGTTATGGGAATCCGGTTGTGGCAGTGGATCGCTGTTGTGTTGGTTCTCTGTCTTGTAATACTGCTTTTGTGTATAAAAATTGCGCTTATGCGCAAGTCTGCACAGGAAATCGCAGCTGCCTTTGCCGAAAGGCTCACGACAGAGAGCAACACGCTGATCGACATTTCCAGCCATGACCGAAGTATGCGCAGGCTGGCGGCGGATGTCAACGCACAGCTGCGCATACTGCGGATGGAGCGCCTGCGCTGTCAGCAGGGCAGCCGGGAACTCATGGATTCTGTCACCAACATTTCCCACGACCTGCGCACCCCGCTGACGGCAGTCTGCGGCTATCTCGATCTGCTCAGGCAGACCAGTCTGCCGGCCGACGCCGCGCGCTATCTGGATATCATAGAAGAGCGCGTCGATACCTTAAGGCAGCTGACGCAAGAGCTGTTTGGATACTCCGCGGCTGTCTCCACGATCCAGGAGGAATCGTATACACCCGTCGTGTTGAACAGCGCATTGGAGGAAGTGCTCTCAGCCTACTACGCCGCGCTGAAAAAACGGCAGATTGCGCCGGTTGTCACCCTGCCGGAGGAGCGCGTTGTCCGCCGGCTGAACAAAAGTGCGCTTTTTCGTATTTTTGGAAATATTCTCAGCAATGTCCTCAAGTACAGCGACGGCGACCTGACAGTCACGCTCTCAGAACAGGGGGAGATTGTCTTTGCAAACCATGCGGCCGCACTGAACGAACTTCAGGTCATGCAGCTGTTCAACCGCTATTACACTGTGGAAACCGCCGCGAATGCGACGGGAATCGGGCTGTCGATTGCGCGGGAGCTGACAGAGCAGATGCGCGGAACAATCGGTGCGCGGTACGAGAATGGGGTGCTGTGTATCTGCGTTCGGTTTTAGGTGCCTGCGTTGAGCGCAAAAAGAATGAAATTACAAAAAACTATCCTTTGATTTTTTGTGCAGATGTGTTAAAATATGAGAGAGAAAAAACGGGCAAGACAGTTTTCAGTGCCCGTTTTTCAGTATGTCATAGTACTCTGTCCAGACTTCGTGCCAGTCCAGTCAATATGTTGAACGACGCAAGGGTGCACAGGCGGGCACGATTCTGATATCTGGCCGGACAGAGCAGCAGATACGCTGGCAAAGACAGATGAAACTGGTAAAATACAGAAAGATGAGGTTACTATATGGCGGGAATGACACCGATGATGCAGCAGTACGTGGAGACGAAGAAGCAGTACGGCGACTGCATTCTCTTCTACAGACTCGGTGATTTTTATGAAATGTTTTTTGAGGACGCAAAGCTTGTCTCGAAGGAGCTGGAGCTGACTCTGACCGGAAAGGACTGCGGGATGGCAGAGCGGGCGCCCATGTGCGGTGTGCCTTATCACGCGGTGGACGGCTACTTAAACAGGCTGGTGTCAAAAGGGTACAAGGTTGCCATCTGCGAGCAGGTGGAAGACCCCAAGCTTGCAAAGGGCCTGGTAAAGCGGGAGGTCATCCGCATCGTCACACCCGGCACAAACCTGAATACACAGGCGCTTGAGGAGTCGAAAAACAACTATATCATGTGCATCGCACAGTTTCCAAACAAAATAGGAATCTCCGTGGCGGACGTGACGACAGGCGACTTCTACATGACGGAAGTGGAGGGGCTCACCAAGCTCACGGATGAACTTTGCAAATATATGCCGACCGAGATTATCTGCAATGATGCGCTGATGATGAGCGGAATTGACATTGAGGATCTCAAAAGCCGGCTCAAGATAGCAGTCTATCCGTTAGAACCATGGTATTTTGACGAGGACGGCTGCCGCAGATGCCTGATGGAGCACTTCAAAGTCAACACGCTCACCGGGCTTGGACTCGAGGATTTTCCGTCGGGGCTGATTGCATCGGGTGTGCTTATGCAGTATTTGTTGGAGACACAGAAGACGCAGCTTGCGCACATCACACACATCACACCCTATCTGGCGAGCCGTTATATGCTGCTGGACAGCTCCACGAGGCGCAACCTGGAGCTGACAGAGACGCTCCGCGAAAAACACAAGCGCGGCTCCCTGCTGTGGGTGCTTGACCGGACCAAGACGGCCATGGGGGCCAGACAGCTCCGAACATATATCGAACAGCCACTGATTCACATGGAAGATATCAACGACAGGCTTGACACGGTCGAGCAGCTCTGCAAAAACACTGTATCGCGCGACGAAATCAGAGAATATCTGAATCCCATCTACGATATGGAGCGTCTGCTCGGGCGCGTGAGCTACAAATCAGCCAATCCAAGAGACCTGATATCATTTGCCAACTCCATGGAGATGCTCCCCCATATCAAAACGGTTCTCAAGGACTTCGACGCCAGGCTTTTGAGGGAGATTGACGCACAGATTGACGGGCTTGAAGATCTGCATGAACTGATCAGAAATGCAATCTGCGAGGAGCCGCCCATCCTGATTCGGGAGGGGGGCATCATCAGGGAAGGATTCAACGCGGACATCGACCATCTGAGAAAGGCAAAAACCGACGGAAAGAACTGGCTCGCACAGCTCGAGGAGGAGGACCGGGAGCGGACGGGTATCAGAAATCTCCGAATAAAATACAACAAAGTGTTCGGCTATTATTTCGAGGTCAGCAACTCCTACAAAAACCAGGTGCCCGACGACTATGTGCGCAAACAGACGCTCGTCAACGCGGAGCGCTACACGACGGCGCGCCTGAAAGAGCTTGAGGACACCATTCTCAATGCGGAGGACAAGCTCAACGTGCTCGAGTACGACATGTTCTGCAAAATCCGGGACGATATCGCAGCGCAGCTTGAGCGCATCCAGAAGACGGCAAAGGCGGTGGCTAGACTGGATGTGTTTGCGGCGCTCTCCGTCGTCGCGGAGCAGAATCACTATGTCCGTCCAACGCTGAATGAAAAGGGGCTTATCGACATCAAGGAGGGCAGGCACCCCGTTGTGGAAAAGATGATCGACCACGACATGTTTGTGTCAAACGACACCTTTCTGGATAACAACAACCACTGTATCGCAGTCATCACAGGTCCGAATATGGCAGGGAAATCTACCTACATGCGCCAGTCCGCACTAATTGTTCTGATGGCGCAGCTCGGGAGCTTCGTGCCGGCAAAGAGCGCCAGCATCGGCATTGTTGACCGGATTTTTACAAGAGTCGGCGCGTCGGATGACCTCGCAAGCGGGCAGAGTACCTTCATGGTGGAGATGAACGAGGTCGCCAACATTCTGCGCAACGCAACGCCAAAAAGCCTGCTGGTGCTCGATGAGATAGGGCGCGGAACCTCCACCTTCGACGGGCTGAGCATCGCGTGGGCCGTGATAGAGCACATCAGCAACAAGAAGATTCTCGGCGCCAAGACGCTGTTTGCAACGCACTATCACGAGCTGACTGAGCTTGAGGGAAAGATGAACAATGTCAACAATTACTGCATTGCCGTGAAAGAAAAGGGCGACGACATTATCTTTCTGCGCAAGATCATCAAGGGCGGCGCGGACAGAAGTTACGGCATCCAGGTCGCAAAACTTGCCGGCGTGCCGGACATGGTGATTGACCGCGCCAAGGAGATTGCAGAGCAGCTCAGCGACAACGACATCACCGAGAAAGTACAGTGCATTGCCGTCGACACCAAAGGTGAAAAGAAAAAGCCAAAGCACTATGATGAAGTGGATCTGGGGCAGATGTCTCTGTTTGACACCGTTAAGGACGAGGACATTGTAAATGAGCTTAAGGAGATAGACATCTCGAACCTGACGCCGCTCGATGCGCTGAACACGCTGTACCGGCTGCAGAATAAGCTGAAAAACCGATGGTAAATTGATGAATATTGTAATCAGAAGAGAACAGGAGAAAGGAACGGGCAGAGATGGCAGAGATACGTGTGCTGGATGATGCGACAATTGACAAAATTGCGGCCGGAGAGGTGGTAGAGCGGCCCGCCAGCGTGGTCAAGGAGCTGGTGGAGAACGCGATGGATGCAGGTGC
>CAMWOK010000122.1 GCA_947175845.1 uncultured Lachnospiraceae bacterium
CGCCCGCGATCTTCCGATTGCTCACGCGCTCACGCCGCATAGGTTTCTGACTGATAAAATTATTTTCCGCCGCCCCGTCAAAATGACTGGAATGATACGCAATCCGCAGGCCGCACTCCGTATCTGACTGTCTGGTCATATAGCGGAAGGAATACAGATTTTCCTGAATCTCGAAAATATCAAGATAGATCGCATACAGATCCTCCATCGAGGAGAGCGCATAGAACGCGCCGCCGCTCTCCGTGGCGATCTCCTCCATCTCCTGCTGCATGTAACCCTGATTCCCGGCAGCGATAATATATATCGGAATATGATAGTAGGCTGCAAGGGCGATCAGCTCATCCTTCGTGATAGAACTGGATCCGTCCGCGCCATCCGTAAATGCAAGGATGTATTTTTGCCCCTGCTGGTTCACAGACTCGTACAGACTGTTTTCCAGCGTGTCATACAAAGCCGTTCCGCCGCCGACACGCAAACCGTTCAGCTCGTCGGAAACTAACGAAAGGTTGTTTGTGTAATCGACCAGAGAATACCATTGATCGTCAAAGGCAGTCAGGGATACATAATACCCTTCCTTCATCTGCCCGAGCAGGCCGCAGGCCGCATCACAGAGCTGACCAATACTGTCTGACATACTGCCGCTCACATCCACCACCATCGCCACAGAACGCCTTTCGACCGACTGCTGCCCGGAAAACTGAAAACTGCCTGTCTGTTCTATCCACTCGCCGTCGCACTCCTCAAAGACCTGTATCTGATCTGACTGCACATCCCCGATAAAACTGCCCGACGCATCCTCCACCGAAAAGTAAACCGCAATGTCCGGAAATTCCCCTGTGTCAATCTGGACGATCCGCACATCTGCCTCTTCCCTGTTCAGCTCTGCTTCCAGTTGGTCAAGCAGCTCTTTTAGCGATTCATCCCCGGTCTGTTTGTATCCTTTGTTTAAGATGCGGACTGCCTTTTCAAGCTCTCCCATGCCAATATAGGCTTCTGCCATACCAGTGTAGGCCGCGACATTGTTCGGTTCCACCTCGATGACAATCTCAAACGCGGCAACCGCTTCCTCATACTCCATATTCAACAGATACCGCTGTCCGAGATCTAACTGCCTGTCCGCCTTCTGCCTCGGACTTGTAATATAGCGGTAGATAAACACGTTTAAAATAATCAGGAGCAGAATCAGCACTGTCAGAATATACCGCAGGATTTTTTTCCTTTTTTTCATGTTGTTCCCCTCAATTGCCACGCTTTATGTTTGCCACACGGGACACCGGCGCCGTGTCGGTCACGCGGGTTCCCGAAATATCCAGATATTCGAGCTGTTTCAGATCCGCCAGAACTGTGAGCTCCTCAATATTTGTTCTCGCCAAATTCAGTTCTTCAAGCCCTGTCAGACTGCCCAGAACCGCAAAGTCCGCACAATATCCCTCCGCCAGGCTTAGCCTGTGCAAATGCTCAAATTCCGATAAAACACCCAGATCGTCGATGGACATCTGATCCAGACAGAGTGTCTCGAGCTGCCGCATTCTCCTCACAGCAGAAAGATCCGTGATCGGATTCGCATTCAGATTCAGATATTCCAATTCTGTAAGTCCCTTCAGCGCGCTGAGATCCGCGATCTGATTACCTCCCAGATCCAAGTGTTTCAGCTGGTCAAGATGCCTTAACGGCGTGATGTCAGTCAGCTGGTTATTGCTCAGATCCAGCCAGGTCAAGCGATCCATCTGTTCCAGCGGACTTATATCTGCAATACAGTTGTCTGACAGATACAGCCGTTCCAGATTGTCAAATCGCTTCAGTATGCTCAGATCTTCCAACCCACAGTCATAGAGATACAGACTCGTCAGATTGGGGAGTTTTTCCAAGTCCTCCAAATCCCGAATGCTGCTTTCATACAGGTAAAAGTCTGTGATTTCCCACAGATCGCTCAGCATTAGGTCGCCGTCTGTTATCCCGGTCATCCTCCGCACGGCCTGTTCCACACCGATGTCCGTCCATTTGATGAGCTGGTCCTTCCTGCCTGACTCCTCCCACGTTATGATAGGGAACGCCTCTGCAAGAGACGCATCCTGTGTCAGGCGGTAGCCTTTGCGCATCGCATCGCGCGCCTTTCCAATATCACCCGAAAGTTTGTACGCTCTCACAAGCCCCTGATACGCCTCCACATTTCTGGTGTCCAGTTCGAGCACATCCTTGTATGCCCGTACTGCCGCATCATATTCACCGTCCTCTAGAAAATCCTGTCCCTTTTCGAGCAACCGCTCTGCACCAGATGGCAGCCTGCCTCCCGTCAACACGGCAAGGAGTGTACCGCCCACTCCGATCAGCACGAAAAATATGAGAACTATGATTACTATAATACCTGTTCTTTTTTTCATCGCAGACTCCTAATACTCATCTTTTAACTCTTTCATCAGTTTTCTGCCCACCGCTTTTCCCATTGTGAGGTATAAGAAAAACAACACAATCGCGATAATCAGGCATCCTGCGCCTGCCACCAGCAAAATCGTTCCCACAGCATTCACCCCGCTCTCCGCCTACAGCCAGCCGCCGCTCTGCAAATCACGGACCATATTGTCGAGCATCAGCATCTCCGGATCCCCTGCGTCCTGCTGGCCGTACAGTTCCTTGCACTGATCATAATACCGCTTCATCACATGATAATTTCGCGCCTGATTTTCCAGATACTGCTGCCTGTCCGCCTCTAAAAACGCAAGCCGCTTATAAACCCGATAGTTGTCGGGATACGCGTCAGCAAGCTTGAGCAGCACAGCCTCCGCTGACGTAAAATCCAGGTTTTCCTCATATAAAACTGCCATGTTTTCCTGAAGCTGGTACGTCACATATCCGCTCTGCATCAACTCCTGAAAAAGCGCCAGCGCTTTCTGGTTGTAGGAGGCCAGCTGATCCGGGTGCATGTCCCCCTGGCGCATGTAGGCATCCGCCAGATACTCTGTGATCACCATCTTAGCCTGCGCATCCGCCTGATTCCGCGCGGCCTCGAGAAGCGCAGTCTCCTCGTCCAGCCTGCCGTTGTCCCGCAGCGCCGCAGCGCACAGCAGCACCGCGCGTTTTCTCAGCACCGCATCCTCTGTGAGATCAATCGTCTTCTGAAAATGGACAACCGCCTCATCTATCTGATTTCTGACAACGCAGAGCTCCCCCTCTGCGTAATGAATCGAATCGTCCTCAAGATCCAGTTCTCTTGCCTGTTCCAGAGCGCTCTCGGCCCTGTCCAGCTTTTCCTGCTTTGCCAGGATAATACAGTAGTCCCGAAAATACAAATTGTTTGACTGGTTGTAATCCAGCGCCTGTTCCATCATCCGCTGTGCGTCTTTGTAATTTCCCTGCTCGTAGTGGCAATTCGCAAGCAGATAAAAAATGTCCCCCATTTTTTTCTCCTGCGTGGAGTCTTTGAGATTGATCCGCTGCAGATCGATGATTTCATTTCCCCGATCCACACATTCCTGATAACGCCCCATCACATAGTAGAAATACAATTCCCGCTCATATGCCTCGACGCGGTCTGCATAGTCCTCCTCAAGAGAGCGCATCGCGGCGATCGCCTCCTCATACGCCCCCTCTTCTGCTGATTCCTGACCATCTAGGAGTTCTGCCTGATAGGATTGTTCCCGCTCTCTAAGCGTCTGCAGGATGCCAGAACCAAACAGCACGCTCCCCGCAAAAAACATGACAAGTGATGCCGCAAACAGTGCCCGCTCTTTGCGCCTGTGCACGATGTAGCGCGCATCCAGTTTATAACAGCTGTTGACTGCGTCGAGATACTCCTTTCCTGTCTGATACCGATCCTCTGGATCATACTCTATCATCTTGTCAATGATAAACCCAAATCCTTCGCTTACCCCGGAAATTTCTCCTGCAGGCAGCCGTGTGTTGAAATTGACATCCGGGGGACTTCCCGACAACAGATGGTACAAGACACAGCCGAGACTGTAGATGTCAGAACGCCTGTCGATCGTGATCGTCACATTCTGCATCCCAGCAGTCATGTAGTATGTCTGCACTTGTTTGACATCCCGGTACTGTTCCGGGGAAGAATACCCCCTGCTGATTCCAAGTGTGGCCTTCATCGCAGAATCAATCACAATGGAGATATTGAAGTCGATCAGACAGATGTGTCCGTCTGGGGTCAGAATGATGTTGGCAGGCTTGATGTCGGAATGAATGATCGGCGGTGTCTGGCTGTGAAGATATGCCACTGCCTCCCCCAGCTCCTGCGCCCACTGCAGCACGCGTTTCTGGTCAAAGCTTCTGTACTGCTGCAGCGCTTTTTCCAGCGATATCCCCGGAATGTAATCCATCACCGTGTACACTGCCTCCGGCGTCTCTATAAAGTCATACACTCTGGGAAGATATGGGTGCTTTAATTTTTTCAGTACATCTGCTTCCTGTCGCGACTGAATCTTTCCGCGCACTTCATCGCGTATCCGCTTCACAACCACGTCGATCTGAAGTCTGAGATGGCGCGCCTTATAGACGACACCGCCCCCGCCTGATCCAATCTCGCCCACAATCTGATAAGTGCCTCCCAGCACCATATTTGTCTCAAGCATGCCTCTCCTCCACAATCCGTTATTACATGCAAAAGAAATACTGAAAAGAGATACTATCTATTCAGTATTTCCTTTGTAATCTCACTGTCTAATTCAATATATCAACAGAACGCATATGCGGACCTCATCAGTAATCAAGAATCCAGTCCAACGCCTTATCGTACAGTTTATCTTCAATGTCCGTCAGCAGATCCATACATTCGTCCTCGTCCGCCTCTCCCAGATCAAATACCTTATCGCTGTACTTCTCTATCTTTGCACCATTTCGAATGGTTACATCCAGTTCGGGTGACACCCTGTAGAATGAAGAACCGATATCGCTGAGTTTAAAATTCACTTCCGATTTCGAGCTGGTCAGTTTCCCGTTGATGGTCATATACTCTACGTCGAGTGAAAATTTGCCGCTTTCATAATTGTATTCCAGGCTGCCGATATCCTCCCAGCCAGAACCTTCACTTCTCGCCTTGAAATCAAAAGATTCCTTTGAGCCATTGTCCGTTCCTGTCAGCCTTAATCTGATATCATCGCCCTTGAAAAGAATATTCTGCGCCCTGTAATCTCCGCCTTCAAAGCAGATTTCCACCTTCTCGTCCATCTCTGGAACTGCGATAACAATTCCTGCCAGCTTATTTTTGTAGAGATAAAAGGATACTTCAATATCATCCACATACTCCATCTCATCTCTCAATTCATCAACCATTTCCTCATACATATCATCCAGATCCGACGTGGAGATTTCCTCCATCCCAAAATCTGCCGAGGAAACTGCTTCCACCAGAGAATAGCTCTCTTTCTTCATCAGATCCAGTATCTGTTCGCTGACATGAAGGATGTTATCGCTTGTGATGATTGCAGTGTATCCCTTGCAGTTGACGTCCTTGTCATCAACCGTGAACGTTTTCTTGTCCGCATTGACAAACTGAACCTTTTTTATCTCGGCATTCAGAATCTTGATTATTTCAGCCGACATCTTCTTTGCGTTCTTTTCAGCGTCATTCATCAGATAGTTCAGCATGAAATTCAGCTGCTCAGCGGAGTCCTCACCCATAGCCTCCACAAGATATCCCGTGTGATCTTTACTGTAGTCATAGACAAACACGTAGTTGGACAGTTGCGGCACCTGAAACTTAACGTTTTTCGAGTCAATTCCGGCAGTCATCTCGATCCTCGACCCACCGATTTCCTTGGCCTGCACAAATATCTGTTTTTCTTTTCCGCTGTTTCGCAGCTCACCGTCAAGTTCTACACCGCCTCCTTCGCCTGAAAAGGCAACAGTGTATTTATTTTGTCCCAGTAAATACGCTGCATTCTCGAGCGCTTTCACAATATGCGGCCTGTCCTTGAACGTGTTGGCTGCCGCCATCATGACTTTTCCCGCTTTGCCCGCGAACAACCCGGACGTAACAGCCACGATGATAAGGACAACTGCCACTACCGCCGCAAGCCCTCCGATGATCACAGGCTTTCCTATCTTTATCCCAGCACGCTTCCTGTTTGTGCCGGAAGCATTTTGTATCGGCTGCCCGGTCATCGGATCAAACCCACCCGGCGCCTGCACCTCTGACGCTGATATTTCCGGCGCTTTTTTCCGCCCAAGCGGCTCTCCGGTCATCGGGTCAAACCCGCCTAATTCCTCCACCTCCGGCTTTGGCACTTCCGGCTGCGCCTTCCGCCCAAGCGGCTCTCCGGTCATCGGGTCAAACCCGCCCGGCTCGTCCGCCTCTGGCTCTGGCTCCTGTATCTGCTGCCGTTTTATCGGCTCTCCGGTCATCGGGTCAAACGCGATCTCCTCCCCGTCCGTCTCTATCGGTTTTCCTGTCATTGGATCAAATGCCATGTTTTTGTGCTCCTCTCATCATTTGTTTTGTTTATCCCAGCGGTGTTCCGCATTTACAGCAGAACTTATAGTTTCCTGCATTCTGGGCCCCGCACTGCGCGCAGTATTTTACGGCATCTGTCGGTGTTGTTCCCAAAATCTGTTTCTGCTCCACTGCCAGCTGTTCGATCAACAGCTTCTGCTGCCTGATCTCCTCGTGTTTTTCCTGAATTTTCTGCACGATCTCTGCTGCCTGTTCCTCGTAAGTCTCCCCGGCAAGCGTTTTTGCATACACCAGTTCGCCCAGATTCGATTTCAATGTCTGTATCTCTTTCTCCAGAGTCGCTATGTATGTCTTGCACTTTGACTCCTCCATAAAGCTGCTCGTCTTGACATTGATTGCTGTAAGTCCTTTTGAAAATGATTCTTTTAATGTGGCCATAATATCCTCCTCATTCGTCTTTCATTCTTATATCCACTTGCTGAGACACAGTGTGCTGTCTTTCAGCAGTTTGCGATCGCAACATCCATCTCAAGCTGTCCTATGACAAGGACGTCACCCTGCCGCAGTTCTGTTCTGCCAAAGACCCTGCATCCATTTACAAAAGTCCCGTTTGTCGAATCCAGATCCCTGACAAAGACTTTGTGATCCTCCACGGAAATTGCACAGTGCCTTGCAGATACTGACGGGTCATAATCCAACAGGATTTTACAGAACGCACCGTTTCGCCCTGCCACAGCCTCTGAACCAGGCAAAATCTGAAAGCGCCTCTCGGGCACACGGCGGTCCGTCAATGTGACACACGTCTCTTTCTGTCTCATGGTATCCGGCAGAGCACTCTCTAACTCCTTTGTCCGCTGCTCCACCAGTTTTTGTGTGCTGGCAAGTTCCCTGTCTTGTTTTTTCCTGTGCTTTCTCACCACAAGAAACACAACAAATACCGTGATGATCAGAACCCATGCTGCAATTACAGCACTGATAAATTTCTTTGCATTCTCTCTGCGCAGTGCTTCTGCATCTGCCGGCAGATCCTGCGTGGAATCTATCTGACTGCCCTCCATGTCAGTCTCATTGGTGCACAGCTCCGCTGCAGCAGTCTCGCCCGACGCACTTACCCTGACAGGCAGAATCAATATCAGCAGCAGCAGAACTGACAGAAGCTTCCCTATTTTTCTGTTCCTCCTCTTCATAATAATCCTCGCTGGTTTTTCCTGTAAAACAGGTGTATTTTAATTATATCATCGTTTTTGCATTTTCGTCATATTGTGACAGAAAGCACGCTTTTTAGGACAGACGGCAGCTTTCTGTCTGTTCCTGTCGAAAAACACACTCTTATCTTACCATTCCTGCTGTGTGATCGCAAGTTTATATTGGCTAAAAGTTTACAAAATTTTAATCAATTCACTTTTCCATAATCTTTTGCAAAATTTCATCGAACATTTCACAGTAAGTTTCACCTGTGTAGTGAATCTCATCGAGGAACGAATCTGCGCGCGCAAGAAACCAGTCATAATAGTCAAAATACTGATCCGGAAACGCCTCCTCTATGCGCGCATTAAAGAGGACAATGTCCTCATTGAATCTTGCCGGTATGTCCGGGTG
>CAMWOK010000123.1 GCA_947175845.1 uncultured Lachnospiraceae bacterium
CTACCCAAGGAGTATCGCCGGCAGCGTCAGAGGCGCATAAGAGACAGGGCAATGACAATATCGCATCAATTGCGCAGGAACTTGTTCCTTATTTTTGGAAATTGTATGATTTATTGTATCACGAGTGGCGCGGAAAGTCTACTGGATATTGCCGGGGCGGGGGATCGGTGCTATACTGAGGAAAATGTATTGTAAACACAGTATAACGATGGAGGGAAACGATGCGCAGTGAGGCAAAGATGTATCAGTTACTGATGTGCACCGCAGAGCAGGACGACAGGATTCTTGCAGTGTATATGAACGGTTCGAGGACCAATGCAAATGTGCCCGAAGACATCTTTCAGGACTATGATGTCGTGTATGTCGTGCGGGAGACAAAGCCGTTTATCGAGGACAAAAACTGGATTGACAGGTTCGGGGAGATTCTCTATATGCAGTATCCGGACGAGAGCCCGGACGAGCCGGGCGACAGGGAGAACTTTTATGGCTGGCTGATGCAGTTTTCCGACGGAAACAGGATCGATCTGCATGTGGAGTCTGTCGCGCACGCCAGGGAGCACATTTGCGACGACAAACTCTGCCGTGTTTTGCTGGACAAGGCGCACATACTGCCGCCGGTGCCGGAGGCGACCGACGCGGACTACCGCGTGAAAAGGCCGTCGGACGCGCAGTTTCAGGCGTGCACCAACGAATTCTGGTGGTGCAGCAACAACATCGCGAAGGGATTGTGGCGGGAGGAGATGCCCTACGTGCAGGACATGGCCAGTTTTGTCGTGCGCAAACAGCTTGAAAAGATGCTCACCTGGAAAGTCGGCATCCAGACCAATTTCCAGGTGAGCGTGGGAAAGTCCGCCAAGTATCTGTACCGCTGGCTGGACGCGAAGGAGTACCAGGGGTATCTGGACACCTATTTTGGCGGGGAGATAGAGGAGGCATGGCAGGCGGTACTTAGGATGTGCGATCTGTTTGAGGCGGTGTCCCTGGAGGTTGCGCAGGGACTCGGATATACATACAATGCCGCGGAGGCAAAGGCCGCCAAGGGATTTCTCGAGCATGTGCGGCAGCTGCCGCGGGATGCGGGGGAGATATTTTAAGAGACAAGCTCAGAGACAGCATATTGCGACATCTCGAGGACACATTGCGGCTGTATACTGTCCATGGAACGTATCCTGGGCGGATAAGCCGCTCTTTCGATGCGCTCTGAAAGGAGGTATTGCATGACATATCAGATTCTGTTAATCGAGGACGATCTGCAGATATGCGAGATTATCACGGACTATCTGACCGCACAGGCGCAAAATACATTTGACGTGCGCTGTGCCGGCGATGGGCAGGAAGGCTTTGCAAAAATTGTGGAGGGGGGATATGACCTTGTCCTTCTGGACATCATGCTGCCCGGGATGGACGGGTTTGCGCTGTGCAGGGAGCTTCGCAGGCGCAGTGACGCGCCGATCATATTCATCACCGCGCGGGGGCGGGAGGAGGACAAGCTGCGCGGCTATCATCTGGGATGTGACGACTATCTGGTCAAACCGTTCTCGCTGCCCGTTTTGCACGCCAAGATGCTTGCGCTTCTGAAACGCTCCAAGGGCATGGTGCAGCACGCAGTCCTGACAGCGGGGAGTATCGTGCTGGACCCGGAGCGCTACAGGGTCAGCTGCAAGGGAAGCGAGCTGGAACTTTCCTGCAAGGAGTATGAGCTGCTAAAGTACCTGATGGAGCACAAGGGCAGGGTCTGTGCGCGGGAGGTGCTTCTGACACATATCTGGGGATATGACTTCGAGGGAAATGACCGCGTTGTGGACAACCATGTCAGGAAGCTGCGCAAAAAATTAGGCGCGCAGGGACGGCAGATTCGGACCATTATCCGAAAGGGGTATCAGATGAAGGAGGGCGAAGACGACTATGAATAAAAACATTTTTTTTAAAATTTGGCTGCGGGCAGGCGTTCCGATCCTGGCAGTGACCGTGCTGGCGCTTTTTGCGGGAGCGGCGCTGGTCTCGGTGTCCATAGAGCTTCTGCGCTGCCAGAGAATCGGGAACATCGGGACGGAGCTGGCGCTTATACTGTCGGGGGAAGATCTGTCAGACAGGGCCGCCTGCGCAGAGCGCCTTGACCTGTCCGCTTTTTACATGGTAGGGATTTTGTATGACCAGGAGGGCAGGGAGATTGTGCGGTCCGACTTTTACCAGTACACAGAGGATGACGGCAGGCGCGCTGTCTATCGGGAAATGGAGGACACGCTTGCGATGGCGCACGCGGGAAAGGACCTGCCGGGGACGCGGATAAATCCATTTGGCAGAAATTATCATTACGATGTCAGGCCGGTTCTGACAAAGCAGGGGAATTGCACACTCTATTATGCCGGCGTGACAGGGATGCAGCAGCGGCGGCAGGAGAAGTATATACTGCCGATCGCACTGGCTGTTTTGGCGGCAATGGCGGCGCTGACCCTGTGTATTGCGTGGAGCTATTACAGAATCCACCAAAAGCAGCGGGCGATGGAGGCGGCGTACAGCCGCAGGGTAAACACGCTCGCGCACAATCTCAAGACGCCGATGATGGTCATCTGCGGATACTCTGAAAACCTGCTTGCCGACATACAGGCGGAGAAGCGGGTGCACTACGCGGAGCAGATTCTTTCGCATGTCCGGCAGATGAACGGGACGGTGGAGGAGATGCTGGAGTTTACGCGGTCTTAAATTTCATGTTGAAATTGCTTTTTTTCTCCTCTGGTGATACAATGAGTAGACGAAACAGCAGGACTGGCGCTTCCAGATGTGCAGGAAATGGGAGTGCACAGAGAAATGGAGGAGTAAAAATGGTTTCACAGAAATATAAGGACATGCTCGGTGCAAAGTCGGTGATCCGGCAGATGTCAGAGTGGGCAGCAGGAAGGGCAAAGGAGATTGGAAGCGAAAATGTGTTTGATTTCAGCCTTGGCAATCCTTCCGTGGCAGTGCCGCAGGCGTTTACGGACAAGCTGACGGAGCTTTTGCGGACGCGCGACACGATGGAGCTGCACGGCTACAGCCAGTCGCAGGGCATCCCGTCTGTGAGGGCAAAGTTCGCACAATACTTAAATAAAACATATGGGATGGCGTACACCGCAGAACACCTGTTTATGACGACGGGCGCAGCGGGCGCTGTGGCGCATGCAGTGCGCGCAGTCACGCAGCCGGGGGACGAGGTGATCACGTTTGCACCGTATTTTCCGGAGTACAATCACTATGTCAATCAGACGGGCGCTGTGCTCAAGGTGGTGCCCGCTGACACAAAACAGTTTCAGATCAATTTCGAGGAGCTTGAGAAGCTGTTAAATCCAAAGACGATGGCGCTGCTTGTCAACACGCCGAACAACCCTTCGGGAACGGTCTACTCGGCGGAGACCATCACAAGGCTTGCGCAGCTGCTTGAGGCGAAGCAGAAAGAGTACGGTCATGATATATTTCTGATATCGGACGAGCCGTACCGCGATATTGTGTTTGACGGTGTGGACGCACCGTACATATCAAAATATTACGACAACGCGCTCTCGTGCTACTCCTTTGCAAAGTCGCTGTCCATTCCGGGAGAACGTCTCGGGTACATTGCGGCGAATCCCCGCTGCACGGACAGCGCGCTGATCTCGCCCATGTGTGCGCAGATCTCGCGGGGGATCGGGCACAACTGCCCGCCGTCCATCATACAGATCGCGGTGGCGGAGGTTCTGGGGCTCACGTCGGAGCTGTCTGTCTATGAGACAAACATGAACCTGCTCTATGACACGCTTGCAGCGCTTGGGTTTGAGGTTGTGAAACCGGGCGGAACCTTCTATATTTTCCCGCGTGCGCTCGAGGAGGACTCTGTGGCATTCTGCAAGAAGGCGATGAAGTATGATCTGGTTCTGGTGCCGGGAGACACATTTGGCTGTCCAGGGTATTTTCGGATGGCATACTGCATTGAGACCGAGAAGGTGCAGCGGGCGCTGCCGACGCTGCGCAGGTTTGTCGAGCAGGAATACGGTGTTTCCAGAGATGGCTTGTCCAGGGGATAAAATGCCGGAAAATGAGCGGTGAGGAGGGCGTATATGGTTGATTGTGGTCTGGTGCTTGAGGGCGGCGGGATGAAAGGGATGTACACCGCCGGTGTGCTTGAGTATTTTATGGAGAAAGATCTGTACTTTCAGAACTGCTATGGTGTCTCCGCGGGGGCGTGCCATCTGTGCAGCTATATATCCAAACAGAAAAAACGCGCTTACAGAATCGCGCTGAATTACCTGAATGACAAAAATTACTGCAGTGTGCACAGCCTTCTGACGACGGGGGATCTGTTCAATGCGGACATGTGTTACAACAAAATTCCAAACAGGCTCGACCCGTACGATTATAAGGCTGCCGCAAGGTATGAAGGAAACGCCTACGCAGTGGTGACAAATATCCGCACGGGGGAGCCGGAGTACATGCCTATGCGCGAGATGTACAAGGACACGATCGCGGTGCGCGCGTCGGCGTCGCTGCCGCTTGTTTCCAGAAATGTAAAAATCGGAAGCGAGTACTACCTCGACGGCGGCATCGCGGACGCAGTGCCGATTCGGAGGGCGATCGCGGATGGCAATGTGAAAAATGTGGTCATACTCACGAAAGAAGTTGGCTATGTCAGAAAGCAGGCTTCCGCTGCCGCGAAAAATCTTATCCGGGTCCGCTATGCAAGATATCCCAAAGTCTATGAGCTGACTGCGAACCGGCATGTGCGCTACAACGAGACGCTGCAGTTTCTGGACGAGGAGGAGCGGGCGGGCAGGGCGTTTGTCATCCGCCCCCAGAAGGCCAATGACATCGGCAGGATCGAGAAGGACAGGAAAAAACTTGAGGCGCTGTACTGGCTCGGGTATCGGGATGCCGGCAGGTGCTGGGGGAAGCTGATGGATTTCTGCAATCGGTGAACGGCAGCATTCTGTCAGCGTGCGGCTGTCACGAATTTTTTGCAGGTGTGCGGCATTATAATAGTAGTAAGGAACTGTTCAAAAATAACGTTTCAGTTCCTGATAAAATTGTTGGGAAAGAAAGGGCAGACTATGATAGAACTTTTGAAGGCGATACTGTTTGGCATTGTGGAGGGAATTACGGAGTGGCTCCCGGTCAGCAGTACAGGACACATGATTATCCTGAATGAATTTATCCGGCTTGACTGCACGCCGGAATTTATGGAAATGTTTTTGGTCGTCATCCAGCTTGGCGCCATTCTGGCGGTTGTGATTCTGTTCTGGAACAAGATATTTCCATTTCAGTTTCGGGACAAATCAAAGCCGGTGATCGAGATGGATAAGATTATGCTGTGGATCAAGATCGTGGTGGCGTGCGTTCCTGCGGCGATCGTCGGCGTGCTGTTTGACGATGTGCTGGACGCGCTGTTTTATCATGCGATACCGGTCGCGCTGGCGCTGATTGTGTTTGGCGTTGCGTTTATCATTGTGGAGCGCAGGAACAAGGGAAAGCGGGCGAAAATCAGAAAGCTCGACGAGATCACATTCCAGACGGCGTTTATGATCGGGGTATTTCAGCTGATTGCGGCGGTTTTTCCGGGGACATCGCGCTCGGGAGCTACCATAGTGGGCGCGCTGCTCATCGGCGTCTCGAGGAGCGTTGCGGCGGAGTTTACGTTTTTTCTCGCGATACCGGTCATGTTTGGAGCCAGTCTGTTAAAACTGGTCAAATTTGGGCTTTCCTTCACGACCATGGAGGCGGGCGTGCTGGTGATCGGGATGCTTGTCTCATTCTTTGTCTCGGTGTTTGTCATTCAGTTTTTGATGGACTATATCAAGAAGCATGATTTTCAGGTGTTTGGATGGTATCGGATTATCCTTGGCGCCATAGTTATCATCCTGGGTGCGTGCGGTGTGATAACGGTATAAAAAAAGAGGTCAGAAGACCTCTTTTTTAGTTCTCATTTTCCTCATCATAGTAGGCTTTCATGCGGATGGCCTGATTGTGGTCGCCGAAATCCTCTCCAAACAGCGTGCATCCGCCGCAGTTTGCAGTGTCTTTTGGAACTTCAAACCGCAGCGTGATATAGCTGTTGTAGTCGATTCCGAGATCCTGTACTGTCACATCGGAAAGTTTGTTGCTGCCGTCCATGAAACAGCCCTCGCTGTTGATAATCAGTGTCTTTAACAGGCCGTACTGATTCAGTTCCCGGGGCCACCAGGCAGGCGAGACGTAGCCGCGGCGCGCGCCGTAGTCGCCGGGGCTGATCCACATGCCGAGCGGAATCCCGTTGATTGAGAAATAGATATCTGACGGGTAGTCCTCGTTCGTATTTGGGCACTCCGACGAGATCTCAAAAGAGATCTGAAGTTCTGTCAGGGTCTGCCCTGCCTGCAGGTGATTTGGCAGGTTGTACTCCACAAACCCGCTGGTAAACCAGAGAATGCCCGCCTGAAACCGTTCGGGAAAGGAGAACACTTTCGGGTCGTCGAAAGAGCCGATGATCTCCTTGCTCGTCGCAAGGCCGCACGTCGGCGTGCCGTGGCAGGTGGTGTAGTAGCCGACGCGGATGTCGTCGGTATAGCAGCGCCTCGCCTCCCTGACCGGTGCAAGGTCAATCATCAGCCTGTTGTAGCGGGGGCGGATGATTTTCATGGTCCCGCGTTTGCCGGAGGTGATCTTGATCCGCACAAGCCCCGCATCCTCGAGTTTTCCGACATGCATGGATATCGCGCCGTTCGTCAGTCCGAGTGCTTCGGCAAGGTCATTCATGCTGAGGGAGTCATCTTCGTAAATCATTTCCATAATTTTTACACGCATAGGTGTACTAAGCGCTTTAAATACAGCCTCAGCTTCTCCGACAGAACGAAAGTACAACATAAATATTTGGCCCCCTTTGTCAATAGTTCCTGAGCGATTTGAAACGATGCTGAATTTATTATATTGAAAACTAAAATAAAAGTCAAGGGTGCTGTGCCGCCGCCGGATCGGCAGGGAGGCGTTTCCAGGGAGACCAGTTTGCACCCAGCACGTTTTCCCTGGAATAATAGTCCTCCAGCGCCGGATTGTCGAGCTGTCTGCTGAAAGGTGCCCTTGCGCGCGCGTCGGCGCCCGGTCCCAGATTGTGGTACTCAATGTAGCTGCAGAGGGTTTCCGCCCGCGCTTTTCCCCAGTTGTGCCATCCCTCGGGGCAGATATGGCTGTCCATATGGCAGTGCACAAAGGCGGTTTTGGCAAAATCCCGCCAGGGGCGCCCGAGATAGACGCTGTGCGCTTCGCCGTCGCCAGTCAGCCTGCAGTGTGAGAAGACCAGACCGTATTCCTGTCCGGCGGGCGTGCTGGCGGCAGTGATAAATGCCCTGTCCTCGCTCTTTCGCTCGCGGGAATGGATCGTGCAGTGATCGAAAAATGCAGTGTTGGGGCCGAAGATAAAATCGACATCACCGCTGATAGAGCAGTTCTCAAAATAGTTTCGGATCACCGGATGGTCAATCGGAACGGACGAGCGGGCAAAAAAGTCCGGCAGCATCAGATGTTTCATCGAACAGTCGCGGGCATCACCGGCAAATATGGTATCCTGCCATCCGAGAAAATGACAGTTGCGGAAGCTGCAGCAATCTGCCGCAGCGTAGAGTGCCAGCGCCTGTCCCGCGATGCCGCCCGGACCTGCAGTGTTTTCCACAGTTAGATTTTCCAGGTGAATGTCCTGTCCGGCGATCAGAAAGACTGCAGTGTTAAAGGTGCCGTACTCGCCGCAGCCGTCGGGGCGCGGCTTTCTGGCGCCATCCCCATAGCGGAATATGGTGTTTTGGGGCGATTGGCCTATAATTTCCAGATTTTGTTTGCGTATCCAGACTTTTTCCTCGTAGATGCCTGGGGATACCAGGATTCGGGTCCGTTCACTGCGGTTGTCGGCAACGGCTAAAACTGCATCCTGCAGGGAATGGAATGCGCTGGGGTTCGTCTTGGACAATAATAGTG
>CAMWOK010000124.1 GCA_947175845.1 uncultured Lachnospiraceae bacterium
GACATCATCCAGGCGGTGGAGTTTGGCACGGCGGAGGGCGTGATTGCATTCTGCAGGGGAATCCAGGCGGCGGCGCCGGTCGACAGCTTTGTCACGCCGGAACCGTGGGACATGCCCGGATATGACGCGCAGGTCATCATGGCAGCAGGGGCGTTTGTGTCCGGCTCCTCGATTGAACTCAGCGCAGACGGGCCGATAAAGCCGCCGTACGCCGTATATTTTCAGGGCGGGCTCACCTTTGAGCACGCGCGTTTCGGCATCATGAAGACGCTCCAGAGCGCGGTGGACGCAGGGATTGTCCATCTTTAAAAAAGTATTAAATTTTTCATAAATTTTTCCAAAACAGGAAATATGTCGAAAAAAAACTAATCTTTTTTATGTACAGAAGCAGGCTGGTGTGGTAATATAACTAAGAAAGCCTGGGAACAGTATGACCGTGCAGAATGAAAATGCTGCTGAATTTTGACTGTCCCGGCTGCGCTTGGTTGGAGAGCAAGGCGTACAATACATGAGTCTTTTTAAAGAATTATATGCAAAGGATGAACTGCCTTATGACAAGTTTATGAGGCTTGGGCCGGAATGTCTTTCGGATGCCGAGCTTCTTGCTATCATGCTCCGAACCGGGACGCGGGAGAAAACGCCGATTGAGCTCGGCCGGGATGTCCTGAATCTCGCCGGCAGCGGGATGGGGCTTCTGGGCCTGTACCATTTCGGCATCCGGGATCTGATGCAGATACCGGGAATCGGGGAGGTCAAGGCGGTGCAGCTGCTGTGCATTGCCGAGATTGCAAAGCGGACTTCGAACCTGCAGGCCAGGCCGGATCTGACTTTTGACAAGCCCGAGACCGTGGCGGCCTACTACATGGAGCGGATGCGCCACAGGGACACAGAGCAGCTTCTGCTGGTGCTTCTGGATGCGAGGCGGCACATTGTGAGCGAGTCCGTCCTCTCGACAGGCACGTTCAATGCAACCTTGATATCGCCGCGGGACATCTGTATCAGCGCGATGCGCAATGAGGCGTCCTACATTGTAATCCTGCACAACCACCCGAGCGGTGATCCGACCCCCAGCAGACAGGATGTGCTGGTGACACAGAAGATAAAGGAAGTATCCGATTTAGTTGAAATTCCATTGCTGGATCATATCATCATTGGGGACAACAGATATACCAGTTTTATTCAAAAAGGACTTTTATAAGGAACAAGAAAGGAGTTGTTATGTTGGCTAACAACGCATTTGGCATCGATTTAGGTACCAGGACAATTAAGATTTACAACGCGCACAATGACAATGTCATTGTCGAGAAAAACATGATTGCAATCGAGGATAAGAAAAACCTCTTTGCTTACGGGGATTCCGCATTTGAAATGTTTGAGAAGGCACCGTCCAACATTGAAATATCCTATCCGCTGTGCAATGGCGTCATTGCGGATATTAAAAATATGCAGCTGATTCTGAAGAACTTTATACTGGACTGTAACAAGGGGGCTGTGAAGCCGGCAGAGTTTTATGTGGCTGTCCCCTCCGACATCACGGAGGTGGAGAAGCGGGCATTTTCCGACCTGGTAAAAGACGCCAACATCAAGGCAAAGAAGATTCTGCGCGTCGAGAAAGCGGTGGCTGACGGCCTGGGGCTTGACATCGACGTCAAAAATGCGCAGGGGATTCTCGTGGTCAACGTCGGGTTCCACACAACGGAGATTTCCATTCTCTCGCTGGGCGGCATCGTGTTGAGCCGCCTGATTAAAGTGGGCGGGCAGAAGTTTGACGAGTCGATCAAAAACGCTATCCGCAAGGAATTCAGCCTGATTGTGGGCAGCAAGACCGCGGAGAATGTCAAGATCGACCTGCGGGAGCTTGAGGAGGACAACCGCAAAGCCGTCGTGTACGGGCGCGATATCGTGACGGGGCTTCCGATGGAGAAAGAGATTCCGACAGATCTGGTGAGCGAGAGTATGCTCGAAAACTTTAACGTGATTATTGATAACATCCGCGTGATTCTGGAGAGAACGCCGCCGGAGCTCTCCGCGGACATCTTCCGCAGGGGAATCTATCTGACAGGCGGCGCCTCACAGGTGGTGCATCTGGCAGAACTGATTGCCAAGGGCACCGGACTGAAAGTAAACGTGAGTGAAAATCCCGTGTCGGGCGTTGCGCTCGGACTTGCAAAGATTATCAAAGACGACAACTTTAAATCAGTTGCTTATCTGGAAGGAATGGGGCGCTAGTATCTATGAGTCCGGTTGTAAAGAGAAAAAGAGACACCTTCTCTATTCCAAGCAAATATCTGCTGCTGATTCTGACGTGCGTCTGTGTGGCGCTGATGGCGGTGACTTTTTTTACGGATTACTCAGCGTCTCCGCTGAATAAGCTGGTGGGGTATGTGGTCATTCCCTTTCAGAACGGTGTCAGCCGCATCGGAACCTGGATTTCCGTCCGGATGGACGAGCTGGGAGAACTCAGGATTGTGCTGCAGGAAAATCAGGAGCTCAAGCAGCAGATTGACGAGCTGACAGTCCAGAATACACAGCTTCAGCAGGACAAGTACGAGCTGAACAATCTTCGGGAATTGTACAAGCTCGACGAGCAGTACAGCGGTTACGAAAAGGTGGGCGCCAGGATCATCGCCAGGGACAGCGGAAACTGGTTTCATGCATTTACGATCAACAAGGGCACTGATGATGGTCTGGCCCTCGACATGAATGTGATCGCCGGCGGCGGACTTGTCGGGCGGATCGTAGATATCGGCTCCAACTGGGCGAAGGTGGACGCGATCATCAATGACAACTCCAATGTCAGCGGTATGGTGCTTGCCAGTTCTGACAATCTGATGGTTCAGGGTTCGCTCCAGCTTATGGATGAAGGGGTGATCGGTTTTGCTCAGCTCAACGATTCCCAGAACCGGGTCGAGATCGGCGATAAGATTGTCACATCCAATATCAGTGATAAATATCTGCCAAGTATTCTGATCGGATATATCAGCGAGATTGAACAGGACGCCAACAATATCACAAAGTCGGGAAAAATCACGCCGGCAGTTGACTTCGAACATCTCGAGGAGGTGCTCGTCATATTGAAGACAAAGCAGCAGATTAAGGATTAGCAGATTGATGATGAAGAGAAATATAATATTATTTTTTGTGATACTGTGCGGGTTTGTCTTTCAGACAACGCTTTTTCAGGCTTTGAGTTTTGGGGGAATCTCACCCAATATACTCATAATCATTACAGTTTCCTACGGGTTTATGCACGGCAGCAAATGCGGTATGGTTGTGGGATTTCTGTGCGGGCTGCTGATGGACATTTTTTACGGAAGCGTCCTTGGGTTTTACGCGCTGATCTATCTCTACATAGGGGCTGCAAACGGCGTATTTCACAGCATTTTTTATCAGGAGGACATCAAGCTTCCGCTCGTGCTGATTCTCGCGAGCGATTTTGCATACTCCTTCACATGCTATGTACTGTTGTATCTTTTGCGGAGAAGATTTGATTTTATTTTTTATGCAAAAAATATTATAATTCCGGAGATTGTCTATACAATTTTTGTTACAGTATTTATATATCCGTGTATTCTGTTGCTGAACAGAACAGAGGATGAAGTCGAAAGAGGTGACAGTAAGGTTGTTTAAAAGGATTGGTGAGGGGCTGATCAATCTGCTCACGTCCAGGCTGCTGCTGTTGTTTATCGTGTTTGTGGGAATGGCAGTGATCCTGATTTACAGGTTGTTTGACCTGCAGATTGTCAACGGGGAATCGTATGTGAATAACTTTCGCCTGATGATTCAGCGGGAGCGCATCACGGAGGGAACACGCGGCAACATCTACGACAGAAACGGCGATCTGCTTGCCTACAATGAGCTTGCCTACTCCGTGACGATAGAGGATGTCTACGAGTCAGGCTCCACCAGAAACGAGGAGATCAACAAGACGCTCTACAAACTGATTCATATGGTAGAGGATAACGGTGACAATATTGTCAGCGATTTCAATATCATACTGAACGAAAATAACGACTATGAGTTCACGGTAGAAGGAACACGGCTGATGCGTTTTAAGGCTGACGTCTACGGCATAGCCACGATCGACAGTCCAAAATTCAAGTATTACATGAAGAGTGCATCCGCGCAGGAAATTATTGATTACCTTGTCGAACGCTTCAAGATCGGCGCCTATCGTCCCGGTGATGACGGAAAGAGAACGTTTTTTCCAGGGGAAGGTTTCACTAAAAAAGAGATTCTGCAGATGGTGACACTGCGTTACCAGATGAATCTGTACAGTTTTCAGCGGTACATTCCGACGACGGTCGCCACAGATGTATCACAGCAGACAGTCGCTGTCATTATGGAGAATGCGGCTGAGCTCGAAGGGGTCGCCATCAAGGAGGACATGATTCGGAAATACAACTATCCATATTATTTTTCCCACATTCTCGGCTACACTGGCAAGATCTCCTCAGAAGAGCTGGCAACACTCTCCGAGCAGGATGCCTCTTACACCATGAATGACACTGTCGGAAAGGGCGGCATCGAGCAGGTGATGGAGATGGACCTACAGGGCAGGAAAGGCTCTGAGACCATCAATGTGGACAATCTGGGAAAAGTGATTGACATAACGGATGTCGTCGAGGCGCAGGCGGGAAATGATGTGTATCTGACCTTGGACAAGGATCTACAGGTCGCAATCTACAACATTCTGGAACAGAAACTTGCGGGCATCATTGTATCAAAAACGAGAAATATATATAATTATGATCCGCTCAAGTCCGCTTCGCGGCAGGATATCATCATTCCGATAGACGATGTGTATTTTGCCCTGTTCAACAACAATGTGATTGATATCAGTCATTTTGCGGATGAAAATGCCTATGATACGGAGCGGGAGGTTTTGCAGATTTTCCAGGAAAAGCAGGCAGCAGTGCTCGCAGCGCTCGAGGAGGAGCTCTTCACCGCAAAGACACCCTACAATGAGCTGACGAAAGAGTTTAAAAACTACGAGAGCTTTATTGTCTCCATGCTCATGGACAAGGGGGTTCTGATCAGCTCCGCCATAGACAGGGATGACCCGACATACAACGCGTGGGCGACAGCGGAAGTCATCAGTCTGAACGAATATCTGACTTACGCCATCGCGCAGAACTGGATTGATATCACAAAGCTTTCTGTGGATTCACAGTATTCTGATTCGACGGAAGTGCTCAAAAGTCTTGTTCAGTACATTACAGATAACCTGAAAAGCAATGTTACCTTTTCCAAAAGGCTTTACAAATATATGATCAGCGATCAGACCATCTCCGGCAGACAGGTGTGTATGCTGCTGTGGGAACAGGATCTGATCAGCGTTGAGGAGAGCAAGATCACCGCATTAAAAAACGGTTCGACCAATCCCTATAACTTTATGCTCGACATGATCCGCAACCTTCAGATTACGCCGGCCCAGCTGGCGCTTGATCCCTACTCGGCATCCTGCGTTGTGACGGATGTCAACACGGGCGAAGTGCTGGCGCTTGTGTCCTATCCGGGATACGATATCAACAGGCTGGCAAACGGTGTGGACGCCGAGTATTTCGCAAAGCTGCAGGCCGATCTGTCGGTTCCGCAGTGGAGTGCAGCCACGCAGCAGCAGACGGCGCCAGGCTCGACATTCAAGATGGTGTCTGCCGTGGCAGCCATGCAGGAAGGGGTAATTTCATCGCTGGGTGAAACGGTTTCCTGCCATGGTATCTTTGACAAGATCGAACCGCCGATTCGCTGCTGGTCCTCAGCCGGACATGGTTCCATGAACCTGTCGAACGCGATCGCCAACTCCTGCAATGTGTTCTACTATGAGGTGGGATACCGGCTGGCGCAGGATGGAACTGGCTACAATGATGAATATGGGCTTGCCAGGCTTGAAAAATATGCGGACATGTTTGGCCTTACAGAGAAGTCCGGCATAGAGATCACGGAGTCTGAACCCAAGTATTCGGACGAGTTTATCGTCCCGACTGCGATCGGACAGGGCTCAAACAACTACACGACTGTAGGGCTGGCGCGGTATCTCACGGCAGTTGCAAACAGCGGTACGGTCTACAAGCTGAGCATTCTGGACAAGCTGACAGACTCCAAGGGCAATCTGATCGAAGATTTTACGCCCGAGGTGAGAAACACGATTGACATTGATGACAATATATGGAACGCTATTCACGCCGGAATGCGAAATGTGATTGAGAAGAAATCCTACTATAAGGAACTGTCAGTCAACGTCGCCGGCAAGACAGGTACGGCACAGGAGGGGCGCAACCGCACCAACCATGCAGTTTTCTTAAGTTATGCACCCTATGAAAATCCTGAGATATCAGTAACAGTGCGCATCGCGTATGGATACAGCTCAGATTATGCAGCCCAGACTGCGAGGGATGTATATAAATATTACTATGGCCTGGCGGAGGAGGATGAACTTCTGACCGGTACGGCAGAGATTCCTGAGACAGTCAGCAGAACACAACAAGATTAGTCAAAACACAAAAAGGAGCAAATGTGAAAAATTCAGTTATTTTAAAAAGTTTTCCAAATGGCATTTCAGTTATTATGGATAGCGCAATTTCATTCGAAGATTTGCTGGAGAATATTGCAGTAAAGTTCCGGGAAGCGGACGGTTTTTTCAAGAATGCCTCCGTGGCAATCTCGTTGGAGGGAAGAGAGCTGACCGAGAATCAGGAGCGGGAAATACTGGATGCGATCACGCAGAATTCGCGTTTGAATATACTGTGTCTTATGGGAAAAGATGAGGAGAAAAATCTCAGATTTCTCGGTGTACAGAACCATCTGAGTTTTCAGAGTGACGAGAACAGCGGGCAGTTTTACCGGGGAACGCTGCGCGACGGAGCGACGATTGAGACAGAGCACAGCATTATAATCCTGGGCGATGTCTGCGCGGGAAGCTGTGTGTACTCCAACAAGGATATCGTGGTGCTCGGCGCGCTGACCGGGGATGTGTATGCCGGTGCGGGCGGGAACAACAACCATTTTGTCGTGGCGCTTGACATGAAGCCGGGCATTCTTCAGATTGGAGATCTCGTCTACAACGGTCCGCCGCAGAAAACTTCAAAATGGGGATTTCACAAACAGCCTCAGGCAGTACCAAAGATTGCGTACACCTACAACGGTGTGGTGCAGATGGAATCTATTACAAAAGAATTGCTGGACAGCTTTACCCTGTGACACGCAGGGGTCCGGAGGACCATTATTTGTAATGGAGGATTATTCCTATGAGTGAAGTAATTGTCGTTACATCAGGAAAAGGCGGTGTGGGCAAGACCACCACATCCGCAAACGTAGGAACAGGTCTGGCGGAGATGGGAAAAAGTGTCGTGCTGGTCGATGCAGATATCGGACTGAGAAATCTGGATGTCGTGATGGGACTTGAGAACCGCATCGTCTACAATCTGGTCGATGTGATCGAGGGCAACTGCCGCCTGAAACAGGCACTCATCAAAGACAAGAGGCATTCTGGATTGTTTCTCATGCCGGCGGCACAGACGCGGGACAAAAACTGTGTGACTCCCGAGCAGATGATCAAGCTGATCGATGGTCTGAGAGAGCAGTTTGACTACATAATACTGGATTGTCCGGCAGGAATTGAGCAGGGATTTCAAAATGCCATCGCCGGCGCAGACCATGCGATTGTCGTGACAACGCCCGAAGTCTCCGCCATCAGGGATGCGGACAGAATCATCGGGCTGCTCGAGGCAAACGAGATCAAGAAAGTCGATCTGGTTCTGAACAGGCTTCGCCAGGATCTCATTCGCCGCGGCGAGATGATGACCGTCGATGACGTGCTTGACATTCTGGGACTTCCGCTGTTGGGAGTTGTGCCGGATGATGAAAATGTCGTGATTGCGAAAAATCAGGGCTAGCCGCTGGGCGGAAAAAGTGCTGGCGCAGGGCAGGCATTTTATAAAATTTGAC
>CAMWOK010000125.1 GCA_947175845.1 uncultured Lachnospiraceae bacterium
GCGTGGTGGAAGGCGCTTCTGTACAGGAAGGCACACAGCTTATGGTGCTCGAGAGCTTTGACAATGTCTGCGTTGAGTTTCAGGCATCCAAATATGCGCTCGAGACCCTTGCGCTGGGGCAGCCGGCGGAAATCAACATATCGGGGAGAAGCTATACCGGAACTGTTTCCAAGATCAACCATGTGGCGGAGGCCAACTCCTCAGGGACGCCGATGGTAGCCGCCAGGGTACATATTGATAATCCGGATGAAAATATATTCCTCGGCATTGATGCAAAATTAAAGATATTGACTGCAAGTGAAAAAGGGATCCTGCAGGCGCCAGTGGAAGCGGTCAATGTGGACAGCCAGGGGCAGTTCTGCTATGTGATTGAAAATGGCATTCTGGTCAAGAAATACGTGAATACAGGGATTTCTTCAGAGACATTCATACAGATTTTGGATGGTCTGACTGAAAATCAAGAAATAGTGACAAACTCCGTCTACGGAATTGGACTTGATGAAGGGATGGCGGTGATGGCTATGCCTATGTCAGGCATGCCTGCGGAAGCCGTGAATGAGCAGCAAGGGACACAAAGTACTGGCGAGGCGGGAGCCGCAGCGCAGGAGAACACTGACGAAGCGGGGACCGATGTGACGCAGGAAAATACGGAGGACGGGACGGACAATGGCTAGGATCATAGAATATATTAAGATTGCCCTGATGAATATCCGCGGGAACAAAGGACGTTCTTTTCTGACCATGCTGGGAATCATTATCGGTATTTCTTCGGTCATTCTGATTGTCTCTGCGGGAAATGGATTCAAGGTCGGCATCAGCGGGCAGCTCGACGAGCTGGTTGGCGGATATGTGCAGATCTATGCGGATGTTCCGGGCGATGAGGCGGATACCATTCTGTTTACCAACGATGACCTCGACATGATTTACGAGAAAGTTCCCCATGTGAAAGGTGCGACGGACGTGTGGTCCTTTGGACCGCAGGCGACTGCCCAGAGCACGAAAGGAACGTTCAGTGTGTCGCCTATGTACGGGAACGAATCCCTGCAGTACTATGACAACGCACCGATTGTCAGGGGGCGCTACTACAATAAGAGTGAGGCGCAGAGTTCCGCAAAGGTGTGCGTCATCAATGAACGGGGAGCCAAGAAGCTCTTTGGCTCCACAGACGTGATTGGGCTTGAAGTCAGCATGAGCATGTGGGGCATTACAGAGGAGTATATGATTGTCGGCGTGCGCAAGGACAACGACTCCATTGCAAAGCAGATGACGACAGGCACGAGTGCGGATGTGTCGCTGGAGATACCGCTCTCTGTGCTGGAGGATCTGTACGGATATTACACGGATGAGTTTTCTTCCTTCATCGTGTTTGCGGATTCTTCAGAGTACGTCACAGAGCTCGCAAAACAGGTAAAATCACTGCTTGAGGCGCGTTACAATGTGCGTGGAAAAGATTACATCCAGGCATTCGACATGGCCAGCCAGGTCGGCATGATCAGTGATATTCTGAATTATATTACTATATTTATCATGCTTGTTGCGGGGATTGCCCTGATTGTCGGCGGCATCGGCGTCATGAATATCATGCTGGTGTCCGTGACTGAGAGGACGAAAGAAATCGGTATCCGCAAAGCGCTCGGGGCAAAGACGGGGTCAATCCTGTTCCAGTTTTTGATGGAGGCGGTCATCATCACCCTGATTGGGGGATTTGTGGGGATCGTGTTGGGCGTTCTGGGCGCGACGGGAATCTGCAATATTGCGTCGAGCATGGGAATGAGCGGTATGAAGGCAGTGGTCGATCCCAAGGTTGTCCTTGCAGCCACCGGATTTTCTTCCCTCATCGGTATCTTTTTTGGCATCTATCCCGCCAGAAAAGCGGCGAAGCTCAGCCCGATCGAAGCGCTCCGCCACGAGTAGGCAGTCATGAAAATTTACATAATGGCTTGCACTTTGACTACTTTTTGGTATACTGTATAAAGGTACTGAATCGTTGTGGAAGTGTGCATTTTGGGAAGCACCTGTATCATCAGCTGAGGTACAGGTGCTTTTTCTGTTTAATATGGGACAGGAAAGAACAGTAACACGCACAAAATGAATCTTCCTGACTTCGTGCGATGATTATTTTGGAAAGGGCAGGAATTTGCATGGAATTGGAATTTGACGTCAAAGTGACAGCAGGTGCGCTGTATGATTATCTTTTGCTGCATACATACACCAGTTTTTCGGGTATGCTTGGCACACTGGTCGGCGTGTTTTTAATTATGGCATTTGTCTCTACAAGGTACATCATATATCTGATCGCAGGGATAGCGATCATCGCGTATCTGCCGGGAGCGCTGTTTCTCAGGGCGATGCAGCAGGCACAGAACACGCCGGCTTTCAGGCGGCCGCTCCATTACAGGATGACGGATGAGGGTATCTTTGTGTCACAGGGTGACCGCAAGGAGCAGCAGAGCTGGGACAGCTGTGTGAAGGCGGTATCGACCGCAAGGAGCATTATTCTGTACACATCCAGAACAACTGCCTCCATTTTTCCCAAAAGAGATCTGGGGGACAAAAAAGAGGCGTTGATCCAGATGATATCGACGCACATGCCTCCGAAAAAAGTTCGGATTCGATTTTAGCCCGGCAGGCTGCTTGAAAAGGTGGGAGACAGAATGAAATGCATTGAGACAAACAGCCCGGAGGAGACTTTCGCGGCTGGCAGGGAGATTGGACTTTCCGCAAAGGCGGGAGATATCTATACGCTCAACGGTGAGCTGGGAGTGGGAAAGACCGTGTTCACACAGGGAGTGGCGTCAGGACTCGGTATCACAGAGCACGTCAACAGCCCCACATTTACAATTGTGCAGGTATATGAGAGGGGAAGGCTGCCGTTTTACCATTTTGATGTATACCGCATCGGTGATATCGAGGAGATGGATGAAATCGGTTATGAGGATTATTTTTACGGGGATGGGATCTGTATGGTCGAATGGGCAGAGCGCATCGGTGAGCTGATACCAGAAGGCGCCAGAAACATCACCATACAAAAAGATCTGGATAAGGGATTTGACTATCGCAAAATTGTGATAACATAAATGTATCGGGAGAAAGAATGGAGGGATTGCATGAAGCTTCTTGCACTGGACAGTTCCGGGCTTGTGGCATCCGCGGCGGTCGTGGAGAATGAGGTCACGGTTGCAGAGTACACAGTCAACCACAAAAAGACGCACTCACAGACGCTGCTTCCCATGCTTGATGAAATAAAGCGCATGACAGAGCTGGACTTACATACAGTCGATGCGATCGCAATCGCGGCGGGTCCGGGTTCTTTTACAGGACTGAGGATAGGGGCGGCAACGGCAAAAGGGCTGGGGCTTGCGCTGGACATTCCGATTATTCCAGTGCCGACGGTGGATGCGCTGGCATATAATCTCTATGGCAGCGACCGGCTGATCTGCCCGATCATGGACGCGCGCAGAAACCAGGTGTATACAGGGTTGTATGTGTTTCAAAAGGGAGCGGACAGCGCTGACGGGTACGACATGTGTGCTCTGCAAAAGCAGTGCGCCGTCGACATTTCCCAGATCGTGGAAAACATCAATGAACAGGGGCGGACCGACAGCTGTGCCGCTGGCAGGGAAGTGATCTTTTTGGGGGACGGCGTGTCTGTGTACAGGGATAAGATAGCGGAGCTGATCCGTGTAAAATACAGCTTTGCACCGGCGTGCTGCAACAGACAGCGCGCATCCTGTGTGGCTTCGCTGGGGCTGGTATTGTACAAAAATGGCATATGGGAGACCGCGGCAGAACACGCGCCCGAGTACCTTAGGCTTTCACAGGCGGAGCGGGAGCGGAGGGAAAGTCAATGTCAGTAAAACAGCCCGTAAAATACCATGTGCGAAGGATGCGGCAGGAGGATTTGGCGGAAGTGACAGCGCTGGAAGCGGCCTGCTTTTCCATGCCGTGGAAGTACAGGGACTTTGAGGAGGTACTCGCAAACCAGAACAGAGTTTATCTGGTGGCGGAGGCAGAACCGGAAAAGGAGGAGCCAGCGGACCGCATTCTGGGCGGCTGTATGCTCACACACATTGCCGGCGAGGGCGATATCTCCAATGTTGCAGTCCATGAAAGATACAGAAACAACGGGATTGCGGATGCACTTTTGTCCGAGTTGCTCCGGACAGGAACTGTTCAGTACGGCATCACGGCGTACACGCTGGAGGTGCGCAGCCAGAATATACCTGCGCGCAGGCTGTATGAGAAGCACGGGTTTGTCTCACGGGGGATGCGCCCCAATTTTTACGAGAAACCCAAGGACGATGCGGTGATCATGTGGAGGGAGCAGGCGGATTTCACACAGGAAAGAAGGGATTGATATTTTAGATATATGTTTGTTGGGAACAGGCGGCATGATGCCGCTGCCATACAGATGGCTTACGTCGCTCATGGCGCGTTACAACGGCAGAAGCATACTCATCGACTGCGGCGAGGGCACGCAGATTGCCATGAAAGAGAAAGGGTGGAGCCCCAAGCCGATCGACATTATGTGCTTCACGCACTATCATGCTGACCATATATCAGGGCTGCCGGGGATGCTGCTGACCATGGGAAATGCAGAGAAGACAACGCAGCTTCTGATGATCGGGCCAAAGGGGCTTGCAAGGGTTGTCAATTCCTTGCGCGTAGTGGCTCCGGAACTCCCGTTTGAGATAAAGTATCTGGAGCTCACCGAGCCAGAGCAGAGTTTTACGTTTGCAGATCTGCGAATCGAGGCGTTTCGCGTGAACCACAATGTGGTCTGCTATGGCTACAATATCGCGATCGACCGGAAGGGCAAATTCCAACTGGACAAAGCGACTGCACTCGGGCTGGACAGAAGGTACTGGGGCAGGCTCCAAAAGGGCGAGACAGTCGAGATCGATGGGAGGACATACACGCCTGACCTGGTGATGGGGGCGCCCAGAAAAGGATTGAAAGTGACCTACTGCACGGACTCAAGACCGACAGAAGGTATTATCAAAAATGCAAAAAATGCCGATTTATTTATATGTGAGGGAATGTACGGAGAGCCGGACAAGAAAGAGAAGGCAAAAGAATACAAGCATATGACGTTCTATGAGGCTGCCGCGATGGCGAAGGAAGCGAACGTGGCAAAAATGTGGCTGACACATTACTCACCGTCCCTCACGAGGCCGGAAGAGTACAAAAAGGATGTGCAGGCAATCTTTCCGAGGACCTGCATCGCAAAGGATGGATGGAGTGAGGAGCTCCTGTTTGACGACGAGGGCGTGTAATCAAAAAACACATCGGTAAGGGGGAAAGGAAAATGGGGAAAGCGAAAAAAGCAGCCATCATCATCATTTTGGTGGTGCTGGTCGGCGGGTATTATTTTTATCTGACAAACTTTCGTTATGCAGAGGGAGAGACCGTTGTCACGGCAGTGCAGGATGTACTGTTAAAAAATCTGGACAACGATTATCCACCAACGCCGAGAGAAGTTCTGAAATATTACAGCGACATCACAAAATGTCTCTACAATGAAGACTACACAGAGCAGCAGCTCGAGCAGATGGCAGATAAGCTTCTGGCGCTGTACGATGAGGAACTTGCGGCAAACAATCCGAGAGAACAGTATATTCAGGATCTGAAAAAGGATGTCACGGAATTTCTTCAAAATGGGTACTCGATCGTGAGCTACACAACCTCAAAAAGTACGGATGTTGAGGAGTTTTCGCAGGATGGACGCAAGTGTGCGCGAATGTACTGTACCTATTCTGTAAAGACGGGCGCAGATTACAAATCATCCAAGCAGGTATTTATTCTGAGAAGAGAGACCGAGACAGGCCGCTGGAAAATTTTAGGTTTTGAACTCGTCAATCCGGAATGATTTTTGAAGGAAAGGCATGAATTTATCATGGAAACAAAGGAAGATATCCTTATATTGGCGATTGAGAGCTCCTGTGATGAAACCGCAGCTTCGGTTGTGAAAAATGGGCGGGAAGTATTGTCTAATATCATTGCATCACAGATAGAATTACATACTTTATACGGCGGCGTCGTGCCGGAGATCGCCTCAAGAAAGCATATCGAGAAAGTCAATCAGGTGATCGAGCAGGCTTTAAAGGAGGCGGATGTCACCTTAGGCGCGATCACCGCGATCGCAGTGACATACGGGCCGGGACTTGTCGGCGCACTGCTTGTCGGGGTGTCGGCGGCGAAAGCGGTCAGCTTTGCCACAGGCAAACCACTGGTTGGCGTACACCATATCGAGGGGCATATCAGCGCCAATTTTATAGAGAACAGAGCGCTCGAGCCTCCGTTTGCATGTCTGGTTGTATCCGGTGGACATACACATCTTGTTATCGTGAAAGATTACGGGGAATATGAGATTTTGGGCCGCACAAGGGACGACGCTGCAGGAGAGGCGTTTGACAAAGTGGCGCGCGCCATCGGACTCGGCTATCCGGGCGGTCCCAAGATTGACCGTCTTGCCCAGGAAGGAAATGCCGACGCAATCTCATTTCCCAGGGCAAAGGTGGACGGTTCGGATTATGACTTTAGCTTCAGCGGCCTGAAATCAGCAGTGTTAAACTACCTCAATACCTGTGAAATGAAAGGTGTCGAAGTGAACAGGGCAGATGTGGCAGCATCTTTCCAGAAAGCGGTGATCGATGTTCTGGTAGAACATTCCTTAAACGCGGTAAAACAGTACGGTTTTGACAAATTTGCGATCGCAGGCGGTGTTGCATCAAACTCGTCCCTTCGCGCCGCGTTTGAGAGCGCATGTGAAAAGCAGAATATTTCATTTTATCATCCATCTCCCATATTCTGCACGGACAATGCCGCAATGATCGGCGTTGCAGGATATTATGAGTATATCAGAGGAACAAGGAGCGGATACGATCTGAATGCCGTCCCCAACTTAAGACTCGGGGAGAGATAGGCAAATGATCGGATAGGAAAGGTGGTGGACGCACATGGGCGACATCAGAACAACAGCCATCGTGCTGGCGGCAGGACAGGGAAAAAGGATGCAGAGCAGCGTCCACAAGCAGTATCTGCTCATCAGGGAGAAACCGATTCTCTACTATTCGCTGAAAGCTTTTGAGGACAGCGAAATAGACGATATCATCCTGGTGGTTGGAGAGGGCGAGGAGTCCTTCTGCAAAAAGGAGATTGTCGACAGGTATGGACTGCGCAGGATACGAGCGGTTGTCGAAGGTGGAAAGGAGCGCTACCACTCAGTGGCATACGGGCTTCGCGCCATTTGCTGGCCGTGTGACTATGTCTTTATCCATGACGGGGCAAGGCCCTTTCTGGATGGGGCCATCATAAAAAGAGCGCTTGAGGAGGTCGTAGAGTCTGGCGCGTGTGTGGTCGGTATGCCTGTCAAGGATACGATAAAGATAGCCGATGATGAAGGCTTTGTTGTGAGCACACCCAACCGTTCGCGCACCTGGCAGATACAGACCCCGCAGGTTTTTGCGCGGCAGCTGATCGCAAAGGCATACGAAAAGCTTCTCGCGCAGGAGCAGGAATTGTCTGCAGAAGGTGTCACGGTTACAGATGATGCGATGGTGGTAGAGTATTTTATGAAAGTGCCAGTCAAGCTGGTGCCAGGCTCCTACAAAAATATTAAGATAACGACCCCGGAGGATTTGAAGGTAGCGGAGGTCTTTGTGTGATCCGGAGCGTGTTTGAAAAAATTAGAAAAATTTGCAAAAAAGTTGTTGACAACTTCATTTGAGCGTGATAAGATAAAACACGTCGCTGAGGTAAACAGTTTGCGACACAAGAGAATATAAAAAATATTTGAAAAAAATAAAAAAAGATATTGACAAAACAATAAAGACTTGATACAATAACTTTCGCACTGCTGATTTGATGCAGTGCAGAGCAAAAGAAAATATGGAGAGGTATCGAAGTGGTCATAACGAGGCGGTCTTGAAAACCGTTTGTC
>CAMWOK010000126.1 GCA_947175845.1 uncultured Lachnospiraceae bacterium
ACACAAGGAGTAGCGTCGGCAGCGGCAGATGTGTAGATGAGACAGGGTGTACCTGTTTGTGAGGCATAAAAAGGAGTATCAGAAAGTGGGGCGGACTGTACTCTGGTGGGGCATTATCGGGGCGCTCACGGCGTCGGTGCACCTGTATTACCTGCCGATGTGCGGCGCGTTTCTGTGCGGGTATGTGCTGTGCAGTTTTCTGAGGGATGCAAAGGTGCGGCTGCGCCATCTGCTTGTGGGAATTTCGTTTGCTGCAGCGCTCTTTGCCAGCACGTACCTGCTGGGCGGATTTTCGACGCGCGCGTCATCGGACGGGGACGGGCTTGGCGAGTGCAGCTTTAACCTGAATGGATTTTTTAATGAAAAAGGTTACTCGCGCTTTCTGGATGCGCTTCCCATGTACCATGAGAGCCAGTACGAAGGCTTTGCCTATCTGGGAATCGGTATTTTTATCCTGATGGCTGCAGCGGCAGCATTTCTTGTTCTGGATCTGGTCAAAAACCGTGGGCGGAGCATCAGAAAATACAGTATCGGGATTGTGTCTGGTGTGCTGATTTCTGTCGGACTGATACTGTTTGCGGCTTCGCCGTCTGTGACGTGGAATGACAAACTGCTTTTCGTCCTGACAGACAGCAGTACCCTGACCCACTACTGGAGTATCTTCCGCTCGTCGGGACGCATTGTCTGGCCGGTCTGCTACCTCATTTATCTTGTTGTGATTGTCTGCAATGGAAAATTGTGGGAGAGATGTCTGAAAAATGAGCGCGCCGCAGCAGTGGTTCCGGCACTGCTGCTTGCCGGCTGCTGTTTTCTGCAGCTGTATGACATCGGCGGTAAGCTGGCAGAGCAGCGGGAGCGGTTCGGCATGAAGCAGACATATGTTCCTGTGCTTGAGGATGCGCTGTGGGATGAGCTTGCGCGGCAGGAGGGACTCGAACATTTCGTGTGGGTCTCAAACAGCTTTGAGAACAGGCAGATTCTGGAGATGGCAAGGTGGGCGTACGACAATGAGCTGACGATGAATATCTTTTACTTTGCAAGGGGAATAAGCGTGATCGAGGATACGAAGTACAGTCTGCAGAACCCTGATGACACCTATGTCTTTGTGTTCAAGCCGGAGGAGATGACGGCGTATGCGGACTGCGGACTGAACTTCTACGCGGCGGATGGGTATATTGTGGGAACGACTTTTGCACTGGATCGAGAGAGGGTAACGTTTGATGAGTTTTGATTTGCTGGGACAATTGTACCGAAGGGTGCCAAAGCATACAACGGTGTGTTTTGCAGCCGGCGTTCTGGTCGGGTGGCTGACGCATTTCTATATGCTGACGCACAAGTTTCTCAACTGGGATGATGCGAATAATGTGGACACATTTGGAAGCGGTGATTATCTTGGAAGGTGGTTTTTAAAGTATATCCATCCGCTTGGCGGGAAGTACAGCATTCCCGCAGTGCATGGCTTTTTGCTGATCGTGTGCATTGCGGTATCGGCCTGTCTGATTCTGGAAATACTGCAGATCAGAAGTGTGACCGGGGCAGTTCTGACAGCAGTTGTCCTCGAGACATTTCCGAGTGTGGTGAGCACGATCTTCTTTATGTTTATGGCGCACACATCCGGCATCGGTATACTCATGGCGACGCTCGCGGTGTATCTGATGAGAAAATACAGGTATGGGTGGCTTCCCTGCACAGTTCTTTTGATCTGTGTGCTCGGGATATACCAGAGTTATATCAGCTTTGCAATCACGCTGATGCTGCTTGGCATGATCGGGGACATGTTTCATGGAAAAAGATTTCCGGACATATTAAAGAAAGGAATTCTCTGTGTTGCTGTGCTGGGGGCAGGGGTTCTCATCTACATGAAACTGTCCCATGTATTCTATCCCAATCTGGACAATGAGACGTACGGCGGTGTGGGAAATATGGGGCAGATCGCAGTCAGCGAGATGCCGCGTCTGATCGGAAGGTGTTATAAGAGGTTTCTCGAGTATTTTCTGTGGAAGCCGTTTGCGTTTGTGAGCAGTACGGCACAGGCAGCCAACATAGTTACCTGCGTGCTTGCAATTGCGCTGTTTGTCTGTCTGGCGGTCAGGAGAAAAATGTATCGGGATATTCCGACGTTTCTGATGCTGGTTTTGGTGTGCGGATTTGTTCCGCTGGCAGCAGCATTTGTGTATTTTATGGCGCCGGAGGCCACATATTCTATGTTGATGCTGTACGCGTACGCGCTGATTTATGTGACTGTGCTGGCACTGCTGGAGTACTGTGTGGAGGACTGGAATGAAACGCCTGTGACCGAAAAATGGAAAAACGCGCTGCGCAGTGCGGCCGTCCTCGTGACGGTGGCCACAGTTTTCGTGAGCAGCTACACGGATTATCTGCTCACAAACCGCGCATATCTGAGAACCAATTTCGCCACGGAGCGGGTACAGCAGTATTTTAACCGGGTGATTGCCATGGTGGAGCGCACGGAGGGATATGAGAATGGAGACAGCGTTGAGATTCTTGGAGAGTTTTATTACAAGGACAATCCGAGTACTGTGGAGATTGACATCCTAGACTCGGAGGATCTCAGAGAGCTTGACGGGGTTGCGCTCGAGAACGGCCTGATCACCACAGGTGTGCGCGACAATTTTATCAGGATGTTTGTCGGCTTCGACATGGCGGACTTGAATTACGCGGATAAGAAAGCCATAATGGAGACGGAGACGTACAAAAATATGGCCGTGTATCCAAAAGAGGGATGTGTGCAGAAAATTAATGGGATCTGGGTCGTGAAGATGTGTGAATAAAATGTAGGATGAGGTTGACAATGAAAACGAAGATGAGAGAGCTTGCAGTTTGGTTCTTTGCAGTGTGTTCGACAACTGCACTGTTTGCGGATGTGGAGTCCACGGGAAATATGTCGATGGCGCTGAACGGGGACGGAATCCCGCAGCTTGCCGCATTGGCGGCGATCGCCTACGGATACAGATATATCTGGATAAAGGGGAATATGCTGTCCCGAGCGCAGCGGAGTGAGCGGATTGGATATGGGGTGACAGCCTTTCTGTTTGCAGTGGCAATGATTGTGGGAAAGGCGCAGAGTGCGCACCCGGATCTCAAGTACCCGCTGGTCGCTATTGTTTTGTTTGTGGGATATGTACCGTTCTTTTATACAGCGGTGTCCATCCTTGGCTGGAAGATGACAGCGCTGCGCACCGGCGAAGCGTCCGGGGCGGCCTCCGGTGTCACAAAATGGCTGTTTGAAGATCACGTGATGCTTGGTGTGATGGCGTTTGTAGTTCTGTGCAGGATTCCGTATCTGATCGCGTTCTATCCGTGTTCGATGTCCTGGGACGGCGGGGCGCAGATCTGCGATTTTTACAGTCTATATGACACAGGGGCGTTTGTCAACCATCATCCGCCGCTGGTGAGTTTTCTGTACGGGGCAGCAGCGTTGTACGCACAAAAGTTTGGAATCCCAAACCTCGGTATGTTTTTGATACCGCTGGGGCAGACCGTCCTCTCTGCGTTTGCGGTGGCGAAAGTGTGTGTGCTGTTTCAAAAGCTCAGGGTTCCATACTGGCTCCGCTGGGCGGGGCTGGCCTATTATGGACTGTTTACGGTGTGGTGCATCTTTGATGTCACTTATATAAAGGATTCCATCTATTGGCCGCTCTCCCTCCTGTATGCGGTGGAGGTTGTGTGGTGCGTTGTACAGCAGGAGGATTTCTATGCGCGCAGAAGTCATCTTCTCTGCATGATGCTGTATGGACTGCTCATGACACAGACCCGCAACAATGGAATATTTGTGCTGCTGTTCACAGTGCCAGTTCTGTTTGTGATCACACAGAGAAGGAAAAAAATGTTGTTTCTCGGTTCGGCGGCCGTGATGTTTGCGGCGGTTTTTCTGATGAACAATGTGCTGTATCCGGCGCTCGGCGTCGTGAATCTGAAGGTTAAGGAGGACACATACTGCATTCTGTTCCAGCAGACGGCAAAGTACGGCCAGGATTATCCTGAGGATGTGACACAGGAGGAGCGGGATTTTTTGAATACCATGTTTGACTACGATGAGCTTGTGGAGGTCTACAACCCGCATCTGGCAGACTGGGTGAAAAACTGTCTGAAAATATGTGAGGCGACGTCGGCGGACGGCACGAATGCGGAGTTTGCAGAGATAAAAAATGCGTATTTCAGGGTGTGGTTTGCGCAGTTTATGCGACATCCCCTCTCCTATGTGAACACGTTCCTCGAGTGCTCTTACGGGTATTATTACCCGGAGGTGAAACCCTATAAGGAGGGGAACGGGTTCTATGAGATGGATCGGAATATGCTCACGGAAGGAATGCACAAGGCGCGCCAGCCAGAGGCGCTTTGGCCGGTTCGGTTTTTGATGGAACAGCTCAGCAAGCTTGAGTATCTGCCGGGAATCGGTCTTTTGTACCGCTGCGGCTTCTACACGTGGTGTGTTGTATTTGTGGTGGGATATCTGCTGGCAGAAAAAAGATACCGGGAGGCGCTGACTGCAATTCCGGCAGCTGTAAATATACTCGTCTGCCTGATTTCTCCGGTCAATACCTGCATCCGTTACGCACTGCCTGCGATGTGTCTTGTGCCAGTGCTTTTTGCGGTGATATTGAAAAAGGATGAAGTAAGATAATATAGAGATGTTGATAAAGCATCAAGTGACTGTACTAAATGTGCAGTTTCACTTTTTTTATCAATACAATATAAATTAAAATAGCGAAAAATCATATTGATCTACGGCTAATTTTATATATTTTTTAACTTATGACAGGAGGAGGTGAAATGATGAAAGTTCGTGGTAAAAATTTCAGAAGAGCCATTGTTCTTGTATCAATGTTATTTGTGGTTCTGGCGATTGGGAATCCGGGTGCTGAGGAGTATGTGGTTGGTGCTGACTCTGTGGAAAACCCGGCGGATCCTCAGGAGGCGTTCACGCTGTCATTGTGGGTGAACAAAAACACAGCAGTCAGGTGGTGGCAGGATGATCAGAATGAACGATATGTACTTTTTATGCCAGGGGCAGTGAAGGGAAAAAAACTTGCGGTGACGTTTCCAGGTATGGAAAATGTGTACATTGACGGACAAAAAGTGAAAAACGGAGAAAAATACCGTTTTACAGAGGGCGTTCACTCCCTGAAAGCAGACAGCGCTTCATACCAACTGGAGATTCTGTATACGTCTGAAATCGCATCAGTGTTTCTGGAGACTGCGTCGGGAACGCTTGACGATATGCATGCGTCAAAGGATCACGAGGAATCCGGCCGGATGGCTGTGCTTGACGGCAGGGGGAGCAAGTATTACGAGGGCGATATAGAGGCTATGCACTGCCGCGGCAATTCTTCTTTTGAGGATACCCAGAAGAAGTCATACACCATCAAATTGAGCCAGAAAGCAGATTTGTTTGGAATGGGATCGGCCAAGAAGTGGCTTCTGGTGGCGAATGCATTTGACGATACACTCCTCAGAAACACGACAGCTTTCTCCATCGCGGAACTGTTGAATCTTGCATACACACCGAAGGCAGAGTATGTGGATCTCTATATAAATGGTGAGTATGTCGGAAATTATCTGCTGTGTGAGAAGATCGAAGTGGGAAAAAGCAGGGTGGATGTCAGAGATCTCGAGAAGGCGGTGGAAGAGTTAAACGAAGGGATGGATTTATCTGCGGCGGAATTTTTTATGGAACAGCAGGGAAGGCTGTTCAGCACCAAGGGGTATCGGATCGGGAATGAGCCGGATGATATATCAGGAGGATACCTGCTAGAGCTCGAGACAAGTGACCGATACGGTCTTGAAGCGAGCGGTTTTCTGACCTCAAGGATGCAGCCGGTGGTATTTGCAAGCCCCAGATATGCCTCCTATGACCAGGTGTCTTACATTGCAGGGATGTACCAGGATTTTGAGGATGCAGTTTTTTCGGAGGATGGATACAGTCCCTACACAGGGGCAGCATACAGTGATTACATCGATATGGATTCGTTTGCGCGCAAGTATCTTCTCGAGGAGCTTGTCAAAAATCTGGATGCCTCGTTTACCAGTCAGTATATCTATAAGTATGACGACAGCGTCAGCGATAAGTTTTTTGCCGGTCCCTGCTGGGACTATGACAAGTCGATCGCGGCGTCGGGCATCACAAATGACGGGATTGACCTGCACGATCCGGAAGGTCTGTATGCGGCAGTTCAGGAAAAGGATTCCGATCTGTGGTTTGCGCTGTATCAGCATGAGGATTTTCGCACAGCGGTGGCGGCGATCTTTTTTGGGGAACTGGAACCGCAGCTCAGAGAGTGTGCGGAGGAAATTCTGTACGCCAACCAAGAACGGATCAGAAGCTCAAACGACTGCAACATGATGCGGTGGAATACCTTTCCGCAGACAGAGGGGCTTGCGACAAAGCGGGAAATGTATGATCGGAAGGTGGAGGAACTTGCGGATTTTATAGACAGACGTCTGGACTTTCTTGCGGGAGAATGGAGTGAAATGCGGCATGAGTGACTACAGACACGAATACAAATACATCTGTGCAGCACAGCAGCTGGAAGTGATTAGAAACAATATCTGCGGGATGATGCAGTGCGACAAACATGCGGCCGGCAATGGGCAGTACAGGATCAGAAGCCTGTATTTTGATGACTGCCGTGACTCGTGCCTGTATGACAATATCAACGGCAATGATCCGCGGGAGAAGTTTCGGGTGAGAATCTACAACCAGGACAGTTCCTACATCCGTCTGGAATTAAAGCGGAAGGAAAAAGGAAAGACCAGAAAGGAGTCCTGCAGGATCGACGAGGTGTTGTGCAGAAGAATGATGCAGGGGGCTCCGCTGGATCTGAGGGCTGTCGATGCGGATGTGTACCGCAAGTTTTGTCTGTGGCAGAATACCAGACTTTTAAGGCCCAAAGTGATTGTGGAGTATGACAGAACCGCGTATGTATACCAGGATGGAAATGTGCGGGTCACATTTGATTTCAACATCCGTTCCGGGGATGCGGTGGAGCGTTTTTTGGAAGATCATGTTGTGGCAAGGCCAGTCATGCCTTTGAACCAACATATTTTGGAGGTAAAATTCGATGAGCTGATTCCGGATTTTATCTATTCTGCAATACAGATAGAAGGTCTGCGCCAGACGACCTGCTCAAAATACTATATGTGCAGAAAATATAACATTACAGGAGGGAATAGCAGATGAGTTTTAAAGATGTTTTTAAGAAATCGTTTGTGAACAGTTTTGCGGTGGCGGATCTGTCATTTGCGGAGGTTGCAGCCATATTTGGCATTACGCTTTTGTTTGCGCTCTATATCTTTTGGATTTACCGGATATTTGCGAGAAAAAATTTTTATAACAAAAGCTTTAATGTGGCGCTTGCGGCGATAGCCCTGATTACCGCAGCTGTCATTATTGCAATTCAGTCAAGCGTTGTGGTATCGCTCGGTATGGTGGGCGCATTGTCGATTGTCAGGTTCCGCACAGCGGTCAAGGACCCGCTGGATCTGGTATTTATGTTCTGGGCGCTGGCAGTTGGAATCATATGCGGAGTGGGATTGTTTAACATTGCAGGAGTTCTGTCGATCGTGGTCACTGCCACCATTTTTGTTCTGGACAGGCTTCCCGTTGCGCAGGCGCCCATGATCCTGATGATACAGACACTGTACTGCGACATGGAAGCAGATATCAGCGGCATTGTATCGGAGTACACAAAATATTACAAAGTGAAGTCAAGAAATATCTCTCCTGAACAGACGAGTATTGTCATGGAGCTCAGGGTGAAGGAAGCGGGCGACCTCGTACAGAAACTGAGCAGTGTGGAAGGCGTCTCATATGTCTCCATGATTGACCATGAAGGGGAAGTAACATATTAAAT
>CAMWOK010000127.1 GCA_947175845.1 uncultured Lachnospiraceae bacterium
AACGTATAGACGAAGAAAGATTAGAGATTTTTGTGTTCGGTTTTGAGGGAACAATCTCAATACAGGAGATGGCGAAGTAGCTCAGTTGGCTAGAGCACGCGGTTCATACCCGCGGTGTCGAGGGTTCGAATCCCCCCTTCGCTACTTTTTATTGCATGGAAATACGCGGAAAAGCAATCTGCTAATGGATTTTATAAAATTTTGTTGACTTTGTTCTGTAAAAGTGATAAAATTTGAGAGTATTCAATTAGAACTATGAGCTGACTTGTTCTGCAAATCATTCCATTTGATGCAGACAAGTCAGTTTTTTTAGCCACATGTAGAGTACATAAATATATTAAATGGAGGTTCTAAATATGAACAACGGGACAGTAAAGTGGTTTAACGCTCAAAAAGGTTATGGATTCATTACAAATGAAGGTACGGGTGAGGATGTGTTTGTACATTTTTCTGCAATCATGTCTGACGGATACAAGACTCTTGAAGAAGGACAGAAGGTTACTTTTGACATAGAGCAGGATCCGAAGAACAGCTCAAAGCTTAGGGCTGCCAATGTTGTACTTGCATAATGAGCAGGAGTTTCGGAATTAGTAAATACCGAGAGCAATAAAACCCCTCTGACATTTCAATGTCAGAGGGGTTTTATTTACAGTAACGTTTCCAGTCGCTCCATTGCCTGGATTGTATTTTCGCGGCTTCCAAAGGAAGTGAGGCGGAAATAGTTCTGTCCATTTCTTCCAAAGCCCGCGCCGGGTGTGCCCACAATCTGTGCGTTGTTGAGCAGATAATCGAAAAAACTCCAGGAGTCCATCTGGTTTGGACATTTAAACCAGATATAAGGGGAATTTACCCCGCCAAAGTAAGTCATGTTTTTTCTGGCGAGCGTGTCAGCGATGATCCCTGCATTGATCTGATAGTATTTTATCGTTTCTCTGCACTGTGCCATGCCCTCCGCGGAGAATACGGCGGCAGCCCCTTTTTGTACGATGTAGGACACCCCGTTGAACTTTGTGCTCTGGCGGCGGCGCCACATCGCATTTAAGGAGAGCGCAACACCGGTCGAGGATGCGAAGTTTAACTCTTTGGGCACGATAGTGTACCCGCACCGCGTCCCGGTGAATCCGGCTGTCTTGGACAGTGAGCAGAACTCGATGGCGCATCTTTTTGCGCCGGATATGGCATAAATACTTCTGGGAAGTGTCTCGTCTGTGATAAAGCACTCGTAGGCGGAATCGTACAGGATAACGGCGTCGTTTGTAAGGGCATAGTCCACCCATGCCTTTAACTGCTCTTTGTTGTAGGCGGCGCCGGTCGGATTGTTTGGAGAACACAGATATATGATATCCGCATGGACATTGTGGTCTGGCATTGGCAGGAAATTGTTTTCTTCGTTGGCGTCGAGATAAGTGATAGTCCGCCCGCTCATGATGTTGGTGTCCACATACACAGGATAGACGGGATCCGGAATCAGAATTGCGTTATCCGCGCCGAACAGATCGGTGATGTTTCCGGTATCGCTCTTGGCGCCGTCGGACACAAAGACCTCGTCGATGTCAATGGATGCGCCGTTGTGCTGATAGTAGCTGACGATGGCGCTGCGAAGAAACGCATATCCGAAGTCCGGGCCATAGCCTTTGAACGTTTTTGCGTCTGCCAGCGCGTCGACGCCCTCGTGGAGGCTTGTGATTACAGCAGGCCCGAGGGGAAGTGTCACATCACCGATTCCGAGGCGAATCACTTTTTTGTCAGGATTTGCTGCCGTGTATGTGTTTACGCGCTGGGCAATTTCTGAAAATAGGTAATTTTCATTGAGTTTTATAAAATTTTCATTTAACTTTGGCATAAGATTGACCTCCTTTATAGTTGTCCTTAACAGGAACACTATTGTAATCATAACGATATCATGTATATTTGTCAATTGTGATAGGAAATATTGAAAAATTTTTTTGAGTATGTTAAGTTAATGTGTGGGAGTATTGATAAAGAGGAAACGAAGAATGGAAGATCATAAAGAGAGGGAGCTTTTTCCGGATCTGTTAAGAGGATTCGCAGTTATTCTTGTGGTGTTTGGACACTGTATACAGGAGGGAAGCGGAGAGGCATACCGGGCAGGCCAACAGTATTTCAGTGACAGGCTTTATCAGTTTATATACAGTTTTCATATGCCGCTGTTTATGATGATCAGCGGATATCTGAGCTGGAACAGCATCATACATGCCGGGGATAAAGACGGGCGGCTCAGTCTGGTGAGAAGGCGGGCAGCGTCGCTGCTGGTTCCGGTTTTTGCGTGGACTGCATTGGACTATATGCGGATTCTGATTGTCAATGCGCAAAGCGGGAAGCCGCAGCCGGAGGCATTGGTGTTCGTGTATTTTTACAATGCCCTGAACAATCTGTGGTTTTTGTGGGCTGTGTGGTGGTGTTTTCTGGCTGTTTTTGTGATGCGCCATTTTTTGAAGGAGCGCGCGGTCATCTATGTTCTTGGCTTTCTTGTGATGTTTGTGATACCGGACGGTCTGGGGCTGGGGGCATACAAATATATGCTGCCATACTATTTATTTGGATACTATATGCATGATTCCATGCAGTTGAGGGGATGGAATTTCAGCAATAAGCCCAAATTGTGGATGACAGTTGTGGCAGGGCTTGCTTTTATCGGATTATTTCGATATTATAATGAGGATTCCCTCATATATCTGACAGGATATAAGCTGATTGGAACACAGGCAGTCAGGCAGCTGTGGATCGATATATACAGATTTCTGATCGGGCTTGTTGGAAGTTTATTTTTTGTATTTCTGTGGCAGTATATCAGTGTATGGTTCGGCAAGGCAGACCGGAGTGCAGCCGTGCGCATGGTTCTGAGATTTTTTCAGCTGCTTGGAGTTTACAGCATGGGAATTTATATTGTGTCCGGTTATCTGCTGATCCTGTTTGTACACCGCCTTGAATTTATTGACCACCCATCTTATGTCTTAAATGTGTTTGAGGCGGCCGCGGTACTTCTGGTGTCACTCTCCGCCACTGTGCTGTTTGGAAAAGTTCCGGTTTTAAAAAGGCTTGTGGGGAAATAATAAGAGGCAGAGAAACGTAACAATAAAATGATTTATGTATAGAAAAGAAGGGTAAGACAATGTGCGAATATGAAAAGGAAGACTACGAGAAAGTAAAAGGAGATGCAAGGCGGGTTGTCGCTGAGTTCCTGGAACAGGCGAAGCTCAAAAAGGGAAATCTGGTGGTAATCGGATGTTCTACAAGTGAGATTGCAGAACATCACATCGGTTCGTATTCCAATGCAGAGCTTGGCGAGGCTGTATTTGTGGCGATCTGCGGGGAGCTGAGAAGAGCGGGACTGGCGGTGGCGGCGCAGTGCTGTGAGCATCTCAACAGGGCGCTGATCATGACGGAGGCGGACGCAGAGCGGTTTGGATATGATGCGGTAAACGTGATACCGCAGCCCAAGGCGGGGGGATCTTTTGCGACTGCGGCATGGAACCATATGGAGAATCCGGTGGCGGTGGAGCATGTGCAGGCACATGCAGGCATTGACATCGGGGACACTTTGATCGGAATGCATTTGCGGCCGGTTGCAGTGCCGGTCAGAATAGAGCATCCAATGATCGGCAGGGCGCATATTGTGTGTGCCAGAACAAGGGCAAAATATATCGGCGGAGCGCGCGCGCACTATAATGAGGAGTTGGAATAAACTTTGAATAAACTTTATAAAATGTCTTTTCTAAAGTAGTGGTTGTGTGTTATAATCAGGTAGGATATGAAAGGATAGTATGGAATTAGGACATAATGAGGAAACGGACGCCAGGTCCTGGGAGTCACTGAAATCACAGAAAAAGAGTGGTTTATTTGACATGATAGTACCGGTTCTGACACTGATGACAATTGTCAATTGTGTTGTGATACTTGTGTTGGTGATGAATATTGGCAGAAAGGTAAACGGGCTGGAACAGAGGGTGCAGCTGCTTCAGGACAGAGCCGTCAGCGTGGCGGCACAGATACAGGAGAGTGAGCCCGCAGATGCGCCTGTGTACGCCGACGTCTCGGACATTGACGGCAATGCCGTGGATGCGGCGGAGGCGGCCGATATTGTCGAGGCGGCGGCTCTTGAGGATACACACAAAGAGGATGTTGAGCGGACGAACAGCTCGGGTATCCGGCGGGTGTATCTGACTTTTGATGATGGGCCGAGCGCAAACACAGACAGGATTCTGGATATCCTGAATCAGTACGGGGTCAAAGCTACATTTTTCGTGGTGGGCAAAGACGGATATGCAGACCAGTATCGACGGATTGTCGAGGATGGACATACACTGGCGATGCATTCATACAGTCACAAGTACAGTGAGATCTACGCGTCGGTGGATGCGTACAGCGAGGATTTGACAAAACTTCACGATTTTTTGTATGAGCTTACGGGAGTGGACTGCAGCATTGTCAGATTTCCCGGTGGCAGCAGCAACACGATAAGCCGTGTGGACATGCGGGAGCTGATCGCATACCTCAACAGGGAGCAGATGGCATATTTCGACTGGAATGTGTCGAGCGGAGATGCCACAGGTACCAGGACAAGTGCGAATCAGATTGCCCGAAATGTGCTGAGCACGCTCGATCAGTTTGACAATGCGGTGATTTTGTTTCATGATGCGGCGGGGAAGGATACGACAGTGGATGCGCTGCCTGCGATTATAGAGAAGATACTTGAGTCTGACAATACGGTAATCCTGCCGATATCGGAGGACACGGCGAGAGTACAGCATTTACATGAGTAGTCAGAAGGCACATAGTGGGGTGGGCGTTCTGATTGTAAATTGTTATTACTTATATAAAAAATAAAAATTGGAGGAAAATTTACTATGGGTTTTTTTCAGGATTTAAAGCAGGATCTGTCACAGACGGTAAATGATCTGGAAACTGAAGATGTGGTAGCCGGACTGGACGAGGAAGGGACGACTGCTTCGGAAGATTTGTTTGGAGAGTCATCGGACACAGATTTTGCGGATCTCGAGGCGATGCTTGAGAAGGGAGTGGCAGCTCTGGGGGATGCGCCGGTAGAACCCGCTGGTCTGCAGGGCGGCTTTGAACAGACAGATGATGATGTGGCGGCTATGATGAACACGATCGATCAGGCTGCTGAGGAAAGTTTTGGTGAGGATGTATCGGCAATGATGGAATCCGCTGATATGAATATGGCTTCAGATGGCGTGACAGAGGAGCCTTTTGTACAAGAAAATAATATAAGTGAGGCAGACGCAGAAATGGAACAATTATTAAACGAGGTAGAGCAGAATTTACAGGAGTCAGCGTACATGGATGCGGCGCCGGTGGTGGAACCGGAGGAGGAGTTTGACGCGCGTGCTGCGTTTTCGACAGACACGGCGGTGATCACGGCAGGGATGAATATTGCGGGTGATGTGACGAGCAGCGGCAACATGGATCTGATTGGAAGTATCACAGGCAATATCGAGATTCAGGGCAAACTGAATGTGACGGGCAGCATCACAGGAAATTCTGCTGCGGCCGAGATTTATGCGGAGTCCGCACAGATCAACGGTGAGGTGAAGAGCAAGGGCAGTGTGAAGATTGGACAGAGTTCTGTCGTGATTGGCAATATCTTTGCCGCGAGTGCCGTGATAGCGGGCGCGGTGAAGGGCGATATCGATGTGCATGGCCCGGTGATCCTTGACACTTCGGCGATTGTGATGGGCAACATCAAATCAAAATCTGTGCAGATCAACAATGGTGCTGTGATAGAGGGTATGTGTTCTCAGTGCTACGCAGATGTCAGCCCGTCCGCTTTCTTTAACGATGTGAAGAAAAACAGAAAAGGACAATAATTATGATGAAACGAATCTTATTGAAGCTGAGCGGTGAGGCACTTGCAGGCGATAAGAAGATGGGGTTTGACGAGCCTACTGTGACAGCGGTGGCAAGACAGGTAAAAGAGATTGTGGACAGCGGTGTGCAGGTTGGCATTGTGATCGGCGGCGGCAACTTCTGGAGAGGCAGGACGAGCGAGACTATCGACCGCACCAAGGCGGATCAGATCGGTATGCTGGCAACGGTCATGAACTGTATCTATGTGTCTGAAATTTTCCGGTTTGCCGGTATGGGGACGGAGGTCTTTACGCCGTTTCAGTGTGCGGCGTTCACGGAACTGTTCTCGAAGGATAAGGCACTTGCGGCGCTCGCGTCCGGGAAGGTCGTCTTTTTTGCCGGCGGGATTGGACATCCGTACTTTTCGACGGACATGGGGACGGTACTTCGCGCAGTTGAGATTGAGGCGGATATGATTCTCTCGGCGCGGGCTGTGGATGGGGTTTACGATGCAGACCCGAAGCTGAACAGCAGTGCGAAGAAGTATGATACAATTCCCATCCGCGAAGTGGTCGATAAACAGCTTGGTGTGATGGATCTTGCAGCGGCTGTGCTCTGCATGGAAAATAAAATGCCGATGACGATATTTGGATTGAACGAGGAGAACAGCATTATCAATACTGTCAGGGGAAAATCAAACGGAACGGTGATTACAGTCTGATTACACAGCGGCAGATGGCTGTGCGGATTACATCGAACACTACACCAGTAACAGATCAAGGAGGACATATAAAATGGACGCAAGGGTAAAAACATACGACGACAAGATGCAGAAGGCGCTTGATTTTCTCTTATCAGATTATCAGACGATACGCGCAGGGCGTGCAAATCCGCATGTTCTGGACAAGCTGCGGGTTGACTATTACGGAACGCCGACGCCGATTCAGCAGGTTGGAAATATCACAGTTCCCGAGGCGAGAATGATTCAGATTGCGCCGTGGGAGAAGAGCCTGATCAAGGCCATTGAGAAGGCGATTATGGCGTCGGATATCGGGATCACGCCGAGCAATGACGGCTCAGTGATTCGCCTCATGTTTCCGGAGTTGACTGAGGAGCGCAGAAAAGAGCTTGTGAAGGACATTAAGAAAAAAGGTGAGGACTGCAAGGTGGCGGTTCGCAATATCAGGCGCGATGCGAATGATGCCTTCAAGAAGCTTGCCAAGACGGAAGTGTCCGAGGATGAGATCAAGGATTTGGAGGATGCTGTTCAGAAGCTGACTGACAAGTATATAAAAGATGTGGACAAGGCGATCGAGGAGAAATCCAAGGAAGTTCTTACAGTTTAAGGAATTTGCGATAAATGAGGGCAGGGGGCGTGCATAAGGGATGTAATGCCCCCTCTTTTATGTACAGGCCCGCGCTGTTTACAGAATCTTGAAAAATGAGCTGGCAGTGCAGAGGGTATGCTGGAAAGGAAGGATGCTATGGGGATACCGAATCATGTGGCGATTATATTGGACGGAAATGGACGGTGGGCGAAGGCAAAGGGACTTCCCCGCACGGCGGGTCATGTACAGGGTGCAAAGGCAGTGGAGCAGATCTGTGAGGATGCCTACAATATGGGAATCAATTATCTCACGGTGTACGCGTTCTCGACAGAGAACTGGAGCAGGCCGGACAGTGAGGTGGCAACCCTGATGAACCTGCTTCGAAGTTATATGAAAAACAGCATAAAGCGGGCACAGAAGAACAACATGTGCGTGCGGGTTCTCGGGGACAAGTCCGCGCTGGCAGAGGATCTGAGAGACAGCATCGGGCAGCTGGAGCAGGCCACAAAGAATAACACAGGACTGCATTTCCAGATTGCAATCAATTATGGGAGCCGCGACGAGCTCAGAAGGGCGGTCACAAAGCTTGCGGACAAGGTTGCTGCCGGGGAATTAAAGCCGGAGGAGATCGATGACGACAGGATAGCGGCCCAGCTTGACACGGCGGGACTGCCCGATCCGGATCTGCTGATTCGGACTTCGGGCGAGC
>CAMWOK010000128.1 GCA_947175845.1 uncultured Lachnospiraceae bacterium
CGGGGATATTCGCCTCGCCTGCAATGGCGCCTAAGATGTCCTTCGCCTTGACCTTCTGTGCCTTTCCGATATTGATGAAGAGACGTACCATCCCTTCCTCCTCCGCGCCGGTGTTGTCAAATGTGTACTCGGCGTGGGCTTCACCGCCCTCGCCAAGCTGTCCCATGTACATTTTCAAAAACGCCGCCGCGATGTCCATAGCCGTGTAATCCGACTCGTTAATCTGCTTTTCAATCGTGTTGATCATGGAGGTCAGATCCTCCTCCTCAATCAGATTCCCGATTCTGTCCATGACCTTCTCAATTTTAATCTGGTTCACGTCGTTGAGCGACGGCACGGGCATCGCGTAGATTTTCGTCTTGCAGTAGCGCATGATATCCTTTAACTTGTAGACTTCCTTGCCCTTCACAAAGGTGAACGATCGCCCGGTGCGGCCTGCGCGCCCGGTGCGGCCGATGCGGTGCACATAGTACTCATCGTCCTGCGGAATGTCATAGTTAAACACCGCCTCCACGTCGTCGACGTCGATGCCGCGCGCCGCGACATCCGTCGCGATCAGGATGTCAGTCTTGCCGCTTCGGAAGCTTTTCATCACGCGGTCGCGCTGCGCCTGGCTCATGTCGCCGTGAAGCCCCTCCGCAAAGTATCCCCTGCCTTTGAGCACCTCCGTGAGGTCGTCAACCATCTTTTTTGTATTACAAAATACAAGAGAAAGCTTCGGCTCATAGTAGTCGAGCAGGCGGCAGAGCACCTCCACCTTGTCCCTGCGCTTCACATCCAGATAATACTGCTCAATCTTGGGCACCGTCAGTTCCTTTTTGACCACTTTTATCATCTTTGCATCCGGCTTCTGATAGTTTTTGGTGATGTCTAGTATCGGCTGCGGCATGGTCGCGGAGAAGAGTATCGTCTGTCGGTCCTGGTTCGGCACATACTCAAGCACCGTCTCGATGTCCTCGCGAAATCCCATGTTGAGCATCTCGTCCGCCTCGTCGAGCACGATCGTGTCCACATGGTCGCAGCGGATTGTCTTGCGGCGCAGGTGGTCCATCACGCGCCCCGGCGTGCCGATGATAATCTGCGTCCCCTTGAGCGACCGAATCTGTTTTGTGATGTCCTGCCCGCCGTAGATCGGCAGCACCTTCACGCCGTGTATGTACTTGGCAAGCCTGCGGATTTCCTCCGCCGCCTGCACCGCAAGTTCCCTTGTGGGGCACAGCACCAGCGTCTGCGGATGTTTGATTTCTTTTTTTACCTTTTCTAACACCGGAATGCCGAACGCCGCGGTCTTTCCGGTTCCGGTCTGCGCCTGGCCGATAATGTCCGCGCCGGTCATTGCCATGGGTATCGCCTTGCTCTGTATGGGAGTCGCCTCCTCAAAGCCCATTTCCTTCACTCCCCGGAGTATCTCAGGGCTTAGATTCAGTTCGTCAAATCTTAAAGTTTCCATAAATAATAAAAATTCCTTTCGTTTTTAGACACAACGAAAGCGCATGCGTAAAAGCATGCGCTTTCCAATCAACCTATTTATTATATTTTCAAATCCTCAGAAAGTCAATACTTTCTTTAGGGGAAATTTAAGACAACCTGCGTCTTTTTCCAAGCGCAGTGATCCACCTTCGGAATCCACTGCGTGTCAAACGCAAAGGCTTCTTTGAGAAATCCCCTGTAGTTAAAGGGAGTTGTCGGCACAGGTCCCCACTCAAACACATCCCCCGGAATCTCAAAATAAAAGTCGCGGTCCTCGTAGATTCCCATGCAGGAATCGCCGTGGGGATTCTTCTGGTCCATGATCGACAAAAACAGCGACTGGCGAAAGGTCATCGGAACCGCAAGACAGAACTGCCTGTCGGCTTTCTGGCTGAACCAGACCATGAGATTCTGATAATTCCATAAACTTAAGTAGTGCGGGACATTCTCAAACGTGGGAAATTCCACATAAATCCAGTCCTTGTCATCCGGCAGGGCGGTGTAGCAAAAATCACAGGCCACCTTGTTCTTGTCCGCGCATATCTGCGCATACTCCTTTAACAGCGCGTCAATCTCGTCAAAGGTAATCCGATGTAATAGTATCGCCTTTCGGTAGGCGGTCAAGTCCGGCCACCATTGCGGATCTGGTCTGTAGCCCGCCATGTCGGGCGTGCGTTTCTTGTCATTATTTTGATTGTTCAATACTCCCATTTCTATTTACCTCCTAGTGCTCCATCCGATCAGAAATTAGCATCGTGAACCACCTGTTTCGCACCATTGCGTCGTTAAAATTTCTAGACGATGCCACCGCATCGCCGTCGAAATTTTGCCTAGCACTGGCACGAACCATGCAGTCCACAACTCTAATTTCTGTCTGGATGGAGCACTCGTTTGCAGACAGTTTTGCCAGTTTCTCACACAGCGCATCCGTTGATGACAGGAATGTTGTTGCGTTTGCAGTATTTTTCTGCATAGCTGTCCGGCACGGCGGTCACAGTCACATTGACATCCCTCTCAAAAACCGTCTCCGGTGTATGTCCTTTCCGCGTATTATTCTTGATTCTCTGAATCGAGCCGGGCAGCACAATGGATCGCAGGCTGCTGCATTCCGCAAATGCCAGCTGTCTGATCTCCGATACGCCCTCCTGAATGACTGCCGTTTCCAGCGCGGAGCATCCATAGAACGCGCACCTGCTGATGACGGCGGCCTTTGCGGGAATTGTCACGCTTGTCAGGGACTGGCAGCTATAGAACGCCTCGCTTTCAATCACTGTGATATCCCCCGGCAGCCGGAGCGTGCTCAGGCTGCTGCAGCAGGCGAACGCGCACTCCCCGATCGATGTGACGCCCTCGGGCAGTTCAATCGCGCGCAGACATTTGCAGTTCCAAAACGTTCTTGCGCTGATCGCGGTCACGCCGGCAGGTATGTTGATCTGCTCTAGTGACCGACAGTCGTAAAACGCGCCCTCGGCGATGGCGCATATCGTTTCCGGTAGCGTTATCCGGGTAATCGACCTGCGCAGCAGTACCTGCTCCTTTTTCAGCCGTGGCGCCGCAGCTGAAAAGGCTCTGTCTCCAATTTCTGTCACAACACAGTTTCCAATCTTTTGAGGGACAGTGACCTCTGTCTGCACGCCCTTGTAGCGCGTGATCGCGATCGTGTCGTCTTCGCGCTTTTCATACCCCCATATTTTCTTCAGTTCGGTGACAGAATCGGGACTGGCGTTCAGCTCCCGCATCATCTTTTTCTCCGCCTTCTCGCGCTCCGCTGCAAAGTCGGCAGTGCGGTTCTTAAATTCCATAAGCCATGCATTGCACTCTACCGCGCCGCTTTGTGACGCGTACTGTATCATCTCATCGCGCTTTCTCGGCGCGCTAAGCCAGCCGTTTTCCTCACAGATTTCCAGACACGCCACGCTGCCACGGTCGATTGCGCCCTTCATAAGTCTTGCTTTGTTCATTTTCTTCTGGTTAAAGTGCGCGAGGATAAAACGGAAAATATCGGGATTGTACAGCCAGAACTGTTCCCGGTAACGATTGCAATTTTCCCAGTAGACGGACTCCGTATAATGAAGCCTACTGCCGCCAAGTTCCGCGACAATGCCGCCGATCGCCTCAAGATACGCTTCGTCCCCCAGACCTCCCGCCATTCTGCAGAACTCCTGCCACTCATAGCTGCGCCCATTTTCCGTGAGCTCCGCAATCCGCTGTTGTGTGAATTTCACGCCGGCCTCTTTTAAAAGCCTCACGATGCGTTTGCTGCCACTCATCATCGCATAGTACAGTAACTCTCCTGCGTCAAGACAGACTTTCTCACGGTTTTCGTACAGATATCCCACGATCGCAGCGCGCTGTTCCATAGGCAGCACGTTGAACTGCCTGTCCTTAACTGTCACCGTGTTTGTGAAACATCCGTCTGTCCGGTCGATATAATAGGCTCGGCGCAGTGCGCTATTCATTTCCAGTACCATCAGCCAGTAGTACGTCACTGTAAAATCCCTGTTCACAAAGTCCGCCCCGCCCTCAACGAGCACCCTGACCGACTCCAATCCTCTGAAACGGCAGGCAAGTCCCAGCGCCCGCGCAGTGTGTTCAATGGGGGCGAGCTGTCTTAAGATCGCTGAAAGCTCCTCTGGCGTCCGGGTGAGCACGGCCTGCTCGAGCATCGCCTTTTTGTTTTCCTGTGAACTGTTTTCGTAGCACATGATTCCCTCCTCATACATTCTCTTTCTTCTCCAATTATACACGCTCTGCCAGAAAACGGCAAGAAAACTGCCGTTTATTTCGCTTGCACAATCTGTCTTGTTCCTTTAAAATAGATGTGACATCACTGACCTGCGCTCCCCCTGCCACAGAGGTATGAAACTTATGCAAATCAAGCGAATCTCAATATTAAATGAATTTCAGTGCACCGGCGCCGACTGCCCTGTGAACTGCTGCCGCGGCTGGAAAGTGCCGATCGACGACGACATGTACAGGAAATATCTGCTGGAAAAGGGCATCTTCGGAACGATTCTGCGCTGCTCAATCGAGAAAAAGGAGGAGCTCACCGCATTTCGCAGCACGCTCCGCGGCTGCCCGTTCTGGGGCTTTGACCGCCTCTGTTCCATGCAGAAGAAGCACGGAACAGCGTACATGCCCGCCGTGTGCATCCAGTTTCCAAGGCAGCTCTACAACCTGGAATTTTTCTGCGAGGAGACGCTCTACCTTGCCTGCCCCGAGGCGGCAAGGCTTTTTCTGGTGTCCGTCTTTGAGGAGAGGCCCTTTGATTTCACCGTTGCCGACGAGGAGGCCGGCTACGCCGTGAACACGACAAACGACGACCGGGAATTTCTCGACTATCTGCTGCAGTCCAGAGCAGAACTTGTCTCCTTGCTCAAAGGCGGCGTCTTTGACAGCCTGGCCGTGCTGGACTATGCGCGCGACGCACAGAACGCATGTCTGGCACAGAAGCCGCTCCCGCACCCCGCTGACTACGCCTCCGACGGGCGCTATCTGGTGGATGTCAACCGGATGAACACCCTGTTTTTCAATGGCTTTTACCACCCGAGCCTGCGGACTGTCTCGCCTTTTCTGAACAGGCTCTGCAAGAAATATATCCGCCAGTTTTACGGCCTGAGCCGTCGCGATCCCGCTGCCGCCGACAGAAAACTCGCACGTATAAAAGAGCGTTTATACCAAAAAATACCGGAGCTGGACTGTCTGCTGAACCGGTATTTTGAATACTTTCTGTATACGGATTTTCTCGACGTCTTCGAGGATTACAGCTTCTCAAAGCACCTGCTCTGCGGCATTGCCCGGGCGCACATGCTCTGGCTCTTTTTTGCGCTCTACGCCGAAAACCGAAAGCAGGTCACCACGGAGGAGCTTGCAAAGATCATCGCGGTGTACGAGCGGCGGGCGCCACAGATTGAGGATGCGCTCAGGATGCTGTAAGGATGTTGTAAAATTGTCACAGCATCAGCTGCCCCTCAATCCCGTCAAAATCGATCACTCTCACCGTGCCGTCCCTGTGTGTGATAGTGACAGGACCGTAGCCGCCTTTCGCCTGCGGGTCGGTGTACACAATCTTCTGAATCGGGAACAGCTCGTCCTCCGCAAAGTCCGCAAGGTCCTCCTTCGTGATGACCTGCGAAACCAGTATCGCCTGCTCATAATGGTTGTGGCTGCGCCTTGCGGTCTCGGCGTAGACGACGACAGACTTTTCCGAGTCGGGATTTGTGCCGGTGCTGTTCACCGTTTTGAGGCAGTCCCAGCCGTCGTAGATCGTCATGGCAAGCTGTTTTTCGCGCCCTGTGAAATCCCTGCCTTTCAAAATGACTGCACGCGCAGTTCCGCCCTCATAGTCCTGTTCCTTCGCGATGCATTCCGTGCCGTTGTCCGGAAAACCGTACGCGCCGAGCGTCAGCGTGACGGGCTTTTTGAACAGCCGCAGCCTGTCCGCGCGCACCACGCCAAAAGGCACCGTGTAATCCGCAAGGTTTACCGCCTGTATCCAGTGGCATTCTGTCTCCAGCTCGTAGCCGAAAAACTGCCTGCGGTAGAGCACACCGTCCCGCTCCCCGTACCAGAACGTCACATTCGCCCTGTCATACGTGTCGGCAGTCTTGTCATGCAGCACATACTGCTGCGCCTCAACGTCCCTGCGCGGCGCTGACTCCCACGGATATTTTGTGTTAAAGCAGAGCTTTGCATAATTCCACATGCCGTGCTCGTCCGTCTTGTCCTTCACAACCTTTCCGGTTCTCAATATGGTCTCGCCGTTTGCCCCGTGGTTGCTAAAGCACAGCGCGGGACCGTCGAGCACCGTCGTTTTGACCTCCTTCGCGCCCAGCTTCTCCCATGTTCCGTTGCTCTCCTTCGCTGTCCAGAAAGGATGGTCGGCGGGCAGGTGCAGGCACAGAAATGCCTTTCCCAGCCAGAACGGGGACTCCGCGCACGAATACCCCTGTACAAGCGGCGTAAACTGCCCGTAGAAGCCCAGCGTCGGGACTCCCCTGTACAGAAAGTCCGCGCGCCCCATAAACTGCATCAGGGATCCGGACGAAATGCGCCGCGCAAGCCCGGGGTTGGCCGCGCTGCTGCGCAGCATCAGATTGCCGTCAAAGGCGCTGGTCGCGGCAGTGCGGTAGATGCTGCTCCTGCCCCACATGTTCGTGAAACCGTCCGCGTCAAAAAAGTCCGCGTAGGTCCGCATCAGCGCGTTGGAATTTTCCTCAAACTTCCTCGCCAGATACGGCTCCTGCACATAGCCGTACCACTGGTTCCACAGCGGCGCGTAGACGTTGAACGCCCAGCAGGAATAGTAGTCAAACGAATGCCCGTCGCGGTACCAGCCGTCGCCCGCATAGTAGGCGAGAACCGCCTGCGCGTGCTCCCGCATGATATTCGCATCGATCGCGTAGCCCTCCATATGGAGAAACGCCATGTCGAGCATGTTGAAAAGACGCCAGTTCTGCGGCACGGTATTTCCATGTGCGTACTCGATCAGAAAATCCGCGATGACGTCTTTCTCCTCTTTTGTGTAGGTGTCCCATATCTCCTCCCTGCTCATCCACAAACAGATCACCAGCGCGCACGTCTCAACGGTCTGCTGGAACGCGCGAAATGGATTGGGATCCTCTGACAGCTTTTTGCACTCCGCATAGCTTCCCACGTACACGGGGTCACCAGGCGTACATGCGCGCAGTATCTGGCTTTTGTAATAATTTCTGACACAGATGTCATTTAATACGAGCTTTGGCCTGATATGGATGAGCGGCGCGGCGATAAAGAGCGAGCGCGCAAGCCCCTCAAAATACTCCGCCTTGTGCTCCCACACCGCGTCAGCGCTGTGCGGATAGGTCACATCTGTCTCCTTGCGCGGCATCACGACGGGGTCGTCAAAATTTCTGATATTCTGGAAAATGCCATTTAAGAGGTACTCCGCCGCCTCTATCCAGCTCTCCCGCGTCAGACCGGTATACGGGCTCAGATCGCAGTCCAAATGGTTCGGTTCAAATACATTTTTCACACCAATTACCTCATTAACTATTGTTTTCTTTTACCAGATAAACAGTTCTTTCCCTGTCAGCTTCCAGACTGCCTCGATAAAATAGTAGTCGCCGTAGATAATCGAGAACTCATGCTTCGGGTCATGGTACGCCGCGGTGCACTTCTCGACCAGATTGTCCACACGCTCATCCCAATTGCAGCGTTTGTCCGCAAGTGCTTTGAGCAGTTCCAGCGCCGCGTCCTCGTACTTTGCCTTCTCATCCTCCGGCACATATTTTGCCAGCTCGAGAAGGCCGCAGGACACAATCGCCGCCGCGGTGGAGTCCTCGTAAGCCGGTGTCGCGGGCTGCCTGAAATCGACGGGGATGAGCTTCGAGTCCGGGATGCTGGCGATAAAAT
>CAMWOK010000129.1 GCA_947175845.1 uncultured Lachnospiraceae bacterium
CGTTGATTTCATCTGTTGTGTTCCCCCTCTCTCAATCTTCCTGCAGGCTGTTGTGCACATTGATGGCCCAGGACAGGTCATAGTGATGAAACTGTCCGTCATCCTCCATAAACCCTTTTGCGTCGACAATGTTCATGCAGATCTGGTAGGCGGTGTCGTTGATCCCGTGGGGAATGATATCACCGTTGGTCAGATAGATATCAAATTGGTAGATATCCTCGCCATAAGCTTTGCTCTGGTCTTCCTGTGTCGAGAAATATATCGTGTCATTCATCTTCTGTGCGGTCTCAGGGTGGATGAGATTCATAAAAAAGCCATTCCATACCTCCAGGCCGCGCGACTGCAGGCTTCCGATAATCAGGGGCTTTAAGAGCTGGACTGCCCGGTCATTAAGGCCGTGCTGACGGATGCGCATCTGTTCTGCCAGCGCATAGAAATTGCCGACTACACGGCGCTGTATGCAGTTGTTTGACAGGATACCCAGATAGCGGTTCAGGTACGAGAACTGTTCGTCCGCATCCTGATTCTCGATATCCGGCACCAGCACGGCGGTAACTCCCAGCTCAGCGTCGATATAGCGGCTGGGATACAAAAGCTCTGTCATACCCTGGCAGTGGGGGCAGACTGGGCGGAAAAACGTTAGTTCCTCCAGGACTTGCCTGCTTTCCGACCAGAGCAGGGTGTCGAAACAGTTGATGCGCTGCGCGGTAAAGGACTGATGGCAGTGGCGGCATTGTACGGTCAGTCCGTTGACTGACCATGGGTTTCTCATGGTATGTAGTTGATTCAACAGGTACACCTCCTTGAATGAAATGATTAATAGCTGCTCAAAATAAGACAAATTGACCGCATTGTGGCAATTGCAGGAACTCACTGTGACAGAAACAGTTCATTATTTTTGTGGCTGCTGCAGACTTTCTTTAATTTCATGCCGCCGGCAGTCAGAAGCACTTTGCTCACATTTCGGGCTTTTTGCGGACACACTGCGATACAGCGCATACAGGAAATACACTGTGCGGTGTCAGTCTTTGAAGGATCTGCTGCGCTGACTGCACCGACAGGGCATTCGCGGGCACACAGGCCGCATCGGGTGCAGTTCTTTCCGGCCTGCGGTTTCATGGGAACACCGTTGTATTCCCGGTAAGGTCGGTTTCCGGGAAGGTTTAAGCGGGTGGACAGCGCACCGGAATCCATCCTGGAACGGATTGTTCTGGCGAAGTCCGCAAGCTCTTTTTCATCCTGTGCATCAGGCCGGCCAGCGGCAAACTGGCGCATGATAGAGTGCTCGGCGACAGCGGCAACAGCCGCGACACAGCAAAATCCAGCCACGGTCAGGGTGTCGTGCAGTTCTGCAAAAGTATCGTCGTAAGCACGGTTTCCATAGACCACAATGAGGATCGCTCTGGCGCTGTTTCCGTGCATCTGCTGCAGCCGCGACACAGCGGCGGCGGGAACCCGCCCTCCGTAGGAGGGCACAGCTGCAATGCAGATATCTTCGGCTTGAAAAGAAACGGCAGAGAAATCTTTGTCATGTTCTGCCAGGTTGATGCAGGTGCTTTCGGTGCAGAAAGAATTTGCGAATACATCTGCAACTTTTTTCGTGCCGCCTGTGGGGCTGAATACAAGAGTGTAGACTGACATGATGGGCTCCTTTCTTCTGTGCATGGGATTTTTTGATTTCTGTAAAATGAACCAATTCTGAACTTGCATGAACTATCCTGTTTTGATAAAATGTAATGAACATATTTTATCACAAATGTGTATAAAATTCTATTTATTTTGCGCCAAAGCGGGCACAAAGATGAAAAGAAGCCTGCGCGGGCCATCTGGCCGTTAAGCGAAAGAAGTAAGAGAGGGATGTGTATTGATGAAGGGTAAAAAACGAATTGCAGTAATGGTTCTGGCGATTTTGGGCACACTGTGTATGAACGGCTGCCGGACAAATGCCTCCGGCGGTGAAAATACGACGGTGGAGAGTGCATTTATGAAAATATCGGCGGAAGAGGCAAAAGAAATCATGGACAGCACAGCAGATTTTGTGCTGATTGATGTGCGCGAGGAGGACGAGTATGCACAAGGGCATATTGCGGGGGCGCTGCTTGTGCCGTACGGTGAGATTGCGGATCGGGCTGATAGCGAGCTTGTGGACAAGGACCAGACAATCCTCGTGTACTGCCGCAGCGGAAGAAGGAGCGCTATCGCAGCACAGACGCTGGCAGAGCTTGGATATACAGATGTCAAGGATTTTGGTGGGATTATCGACTGGCCTTATGACGTTGAGAAGGATTGAAAAATTGCATATGCGACAGGGTGGAGGGACCAGTGCTTCCCGAGGAAACAGGTCCCCCTTATGTTTACTATTCGCGGGCCAGGCCCAATATTTTTAAGATCCGGTAACTGTCTATCAGTCCGGCCATATAAGCGTTCGTAATATGTTCAAAAACACAGTCTTCTTTGTGGGCCAGGAGCCTGTCCACGGTATCGCGCTGGATGTTGGAGAAATCATCACTCTGATACGACTCATATGCCTGCTGATATTCCCGCTGGCAGGTCTGGTATTCGCTGTCTTCTGTAAGAAGCCTGTTCAGGGTTGTCTCTTTCAGGCTGTCCATGAATAGTTTTACAGTTTCCTTTATCTCCTGAATCGTGTTGTTCTCTGTGATAAGGGCGAAGAGTTCCTGTGTAGTTTGTTTTTGTTGCGTCATTCTCGGTATTCCTTTCTATCATGGGTGTGTTAACAGTAGAGTTATCTTTTGTTTTGAGAGATTTCAAGCTAAAAAATAACCTTTATGATAGGACTATTTTATCATGTCAGCACAGAAAATGAAATCAGAATCGTTCCACAAATAAAGCGCAATATCTACAAAATGTGACATAATATCCGAACAGCTGTGTTTTTGAGCAGATGGCGGTGAGGGTATCTGGGAGGGCGCGTTTAAGGTTTTTGGTTGTGCGGGCTGCGTCAGTCGTGTATAATGAAAGGAACGGAGCAAAAGCTTACGCGGATAGCTCAATTCCAGAAGGCTGTGAGCGAAAAAAGGAGGATATTATCATGATGCAAAACGAACTGAAATCACGCAGGGACATCCCGGCGGAGCTGACATGGGATCTGTCGCTAATCTATGCGGCGGAGGAGGAACTGTACCGGGATGTGGAGCGGTTGAAATCCCTCTGCGGCCACATGGAGCAGACGTACAAGGGCAGGCTGGACACGCCGGAGCGCATCAACGCATGTCTCGACGACTTGCGGGAGGTAAACCGCCTGCTTGTGTGGGCGGTGCACTACTGTGATCTGGCGGTTTCTGTCGACTACTACGACACGCACAACCAGGAGCGCAACGAGGAAATTGCCAGTGTGACAGCTAAGATCACCAGCCGCCTGAGCTTTATCGACAATGAGATTGCCAGGCAGACAAACGAGGTCATTCAGGGGGCGGCGGCGCTCTCCGAGGAGAACAGCCATTACCTGCAAAATGTCCTGCGCACCAAGCCGCATCTGCTCCACCCCGAGACCGAGCGCGCCCTCGCAGCGCTGTCCCGCACCATTCAGGCGCCGTATCAGATTTACAATATGGCAAAGCTTGCCGACATGAAATTCCCCTCCTTTCAGGCGGAAGGAAAAGAGTATCCGCTGGGCTATTCGCTGTTTGAGAACAATTATGCGTACGAGGAAAACACCGCGGTACGCCGCGGTGCGTTTGACGCATTTTCCGCAAAGATAAAGGAGTACGAAAATGTCACGGCAGCCGCGTACAACACACAGGTGCAGACAGAGAAGACGATCGCCACGCTCAGGGGCTTTGACTCTGTGTTTGACAGCCTGTTGTTTGGCCAGCGGGTGTCACGCGAACTGTATGACCGCCAGATTGACCTTATCACGGAGAAGCTCGCGCCGCATATGCGCAGATACGCACGCCTTCTGAAAAAGATACACGGGCTTGACCGCATGACCTTCGCGGACTTGAAAATTGCAGTCGATCCGGAGTACGACCCGAAGGTGACGATCGCGGAATCGGAGGCGTACATGGAAAAGGGGCTTGCCGTATTGGGCGCGGATTATGTGGCGATGATAAAGGAGGCGTACCGCGACCGCTGGATTGACTTTGCGCAGAACCAGGGGAAGTCCACAGGCGGCTTCTGCGCGAGTCCTTACGGAAAAAATTCATTCATCCTGCTGTCGTGGAATGAGCGCATGTCGGATGTGTTTACGCTCGCGCACGAGCTGGGACACGCCGGACATTTCAGAGCCTGCAACGGCAGCCAGTCCATCTTTGACACGGATGTTTCCACCTATTTTGTGGAGGCGCCCTCGACGATGAACGAACTTCTGATGGCGCAATATCTGTTAAAGACCAGCTCTGACCCGCGCTTCCGCCGCTGGGTGCTGTCCTGCATGATTGGAAACACGTACTATCACAACTTTGTCACGCACCTGATGGAGGCGGCATACCAAAGAGAGGTCTACAGGATTGTGGATGCCGGGGGCAGCGTCAACGCCGAGACTTTGACGCGCCTGATGAAGGAGACGCTGCAGGCATTCTGGGGCGAGGATGTCGAGATTTCCGAGGACGCCGCCCACACATGGATGCGCCAGCCGCACTATTATATGGGATTGTACCCGTACACGTACAGCGCGGGACTCACCGTTGCGACGCAGGTGTGCAGACGTATTGAAAAAGAAGGGCAGTGCGCGGTCGATGACTGGAAAAAGGTGCTCGCCGCCGGCGGCACGCTCGACCCCGCAGGACTTGCAAAGCTTGCTGGGATCGACATCACCACCGACGCACCCCTGCTGGACACGATAGCCTATATCGGAGAGCTTATCGACGAGATTGAGCGTCTGACGGACAGCTTATAGAACAGTCAGACGCAAGGTTCGTAAGAATTTTGTAAGATTTTCGCGGGAAAAAGTTTATAAATGCGATAGGAAACCGAAAAACATTGCGGAACCTGTTTTGATACAATGATGGTATCAGGACAGGTTCTTTTTGATGTGCAGATCTCGGCAAAGAAAACCGATTACACGGCGCGCAGGTATTAAGAAATCATCATGAAATCTTAAGATTTTTTAATCGGATGCATCATTGGAACTTAAGGAAGATTTTTGTATCATTTTTATAATTTCTATAACACGAACTGACAAATATTTGAATATAAGGGGGAAAACACGATGAATCAGGTAAAAAATATTGTAGTTTTATTTGGCGGTGCATCGCCGGAGTATGCGGTGTCGCTGGAGTCTGCGCACGCGGTTCTTTGCAGCATGGACAGGCAGAAATACAATCCGGTGATGGTCGGCATCACGCGGGAGGGGAAGTGGTTTCATTTCACGGGGGAGACAGCGCGAATTAAGGAGGACACATGGTGCAATGAGACAGACTGTGCGCCGGCGGTGCTTTCGCCGGACAGAACGAATCATCATCTGATCGTGCTGCGCGGAGAAAAAGAGGAGAGGAAGGCTGAGTTGATTTCTGTCGATGCTGTTTTTCCTGTGCTGCATGGACGAAACGGCGAGGATGGCACGCTCCAGGGCATGGTGGAGCTTGCGGGCATTCCGCTTGTGGGGTGTGGGACGCTGTCCTCCGCACTGTGCATGGACAAGGACAGGGCGCACAGGCTGGCGGAGCTGTCCGGCGTGCGTGTGCCCAGAGCGATGGTGCTGATGGAGGAGAGCGCAGTCAACAAGGCGTGTGACTTTGCCAAAGAGCTTGGTTTTCCGGTCTTTGTAAAACCTGTGAAGGCAGGATCTTCCTACGGCGTGACGAAGGTGACGGACATGGAGCAGCTGGCGCCTGCGGTTGCTCTTGCATTCCGATATGACAACCGTGTCATTTTGGAGGAGGCAATTGCCGGATTTGAGGTGGGGTGCGCGGTGTGTGGCTGCGACAGGCTGATTGTCGGGGAAGTCGATGAGATTGAGCTAGCCAGCGGATTTTTTGATTACACGGAAAAGTATACACTCAAAACTTCCGCGATACATGTCCCTGCAAGGATTTCGAAAGAGAAGGCGCAGGAGATTCAGGAGGCGGCTAAGCGGATATACCGCGCCCTGGACTGCGCCGGCTTTGCGCGGGTCGATATGTTCCTGACGCCGGAGGGAGAGATTGTGTTCAACGAAGTCAACACGATACCGGGATTCACGGAGCACAGCCGCTATCCGGGAATGATGCGGGCGGCAGGATACAGCTTCGCCGAGGTGGTGAATCGGATCATCGGGCAGGCGGTTGGGTGATGTGTGTCGTAAAGCGTGTTAGGAAATGCCGTTCAGGTATTGATTGGTATGCGCGCCAGAGCGCGCAGGAGGTATCCGTATGAGAACAATTATCATGAAAGCGGAAGATATCTGTAAAGGGAATTTGATTCTGGTAAATCACGCTTATGGATATCGGCAGCAGTATCCTGATTTGACCCGGGTCGGCACGTGGGAGGGCGCAGACATTTTTTATGAAAGTACTGCGGCCTGTGCGCTTGACAAACTCATGGCAAAGATCGGGGGAACCGGGCGGATCGTGCCCGTGAGCGCATGGCGTTCCATGGAGGAGCAGCAAACTATATGGGACGATTCGCTTGCGGAGAACGGCCTGGAATTTACGCAGAAATTTGTCGCCGTTCCCGGACACAGCGAGCACCAGACGGGGCTTGCGATCGACCTTGCGCTCAGCCAGCCCGAAATTGATTTTATCCGCCCGTATTTTCCTTACAATGGCATTTGTCAGACATTCCGCGAGCGGGCTTGGGCGTATGGATTTGTGGAGCGTTACCAGGAAGAAAAGCAGTCCGTCACGCAGATTGGACATGAACCGTGGCATTTTCGATATGTCGGGACGCCGCATGCGGAGATAATGACGCGGATGGGGCTGGCGCTCGAGGAGTACATCGCATTGATAAAGCAGTATTGTTACGGGAAAAATCCACTTTGCTACGAGGCAGAAAACGGGACAGCCTATGCGGTTACCTATCTTGCGGCGAATCTGAAAAAGAATGTATGCTCTGAAGTGGATGGCAGGACAGCGCCAGAGCCTGTTGCAGTGTTTGAGATAGATGACACGCGCCAGTACTGTATTTCAGGAAACAATTGTGACGGATTTATCGTGACGCAGATCTGCTGAAATCACAATTGATAGCAAGACAGAAGCTGTCCTGCAGATATCACAAAAATGAGGGGAAAAAATGAGAGGGGAAAACAAAGGTTACACAGGAATTGATTGGTTCCGGCTTGCGGCGGCGCTGCTCATCATAGCGATTCACACGTCGCCGCTTGCCACTTACAGCGAAATCGGGGATTTTATTCTGACGCGCGTGATTGCGCGCACAGCAGTTCCGTTCTTTTTCATGACATCCGGGTTCTTTCTGATATCAAGGTACAATTGCCAACTGAAAAAGCTGGGCGCATTCGTGAAGAAGACAGCGCTGATTTACGCTGCCGCGATAGGGGTATACCTGCCGATCAACATTTACAATGACTATTTTCAGATGGAGAATTTGCTGCCGAATCTCATAAAGGACATTGTGCTTGACGGGACGCTGTATCATCTGTGGTATCTGCCCGCTTCGCTTGTCGGCGGGGCGCTTGCGTGGTACCTGCTGCGAAGGCTGGGGTATCGGCGGGCGTTTGTGGCAGCGGCAGTGCTCTATCTGATCGGACTGTTTGGCGACAGCTATTACGGGCTGGCGGAGCAGTTTTGGGTCAGCAGCGGATTTTATACCCTGCTGTTCCAGGTGTCGGACTACACCAGAAACGGCATTTTCTTTGCGCCTGTCTTTTTCGTCTTAGGCGGGTGGTTTGCAGACGCGCAGACGTGCATAAGACCGGCGGTATCATGGACAATGTGCATTGTGATGTTATTGTTTATGCTGGCAGA
>CAMWOK010000130.1 GCA_947175845.1 uncultured Lachnospiraceae bacterium
GGCGTATGGCAATATCGTGTCAAGTCAGCAAGGCGCCGGTAAAATCAGGGCCTGCAGCTGATTTAATCCAATGGGAATGATCGCGAAGCAGCGGTCTGTGCGGCATTTTTTTGTTTTCTCAACTCGATGCTGACCAGCACAACAGAGAGCACAAACGCTGAGAAGTCAGCGACAGGCCCCGCAAGCAGCACACCCATGATTCCAAAGCGAAGCGGAAGCAGCAGAATCAGCGGGATCAGGAAGAAAACCTGCCTTGTCAATGCCAGCAGAGCGCCCTTGAGCGCTTTCCCGATAGCCGTAAAAAAGCTTGATGAGAGCAGCTGCACGCCGTTTACCAGCACCATAAAGAGGTATGTGCGCATGAACAAAACGGAAAACTCAAAATACAGTTCCTGCCCATCTCCAAACAGCGAGATGATAAAATGGGGGAAGCATTGAAACAGGAAAAAACCGATTGCGGAAACGATTAGATTCCATCTTACTGCAAGCAGATATGCCTCCCGCACACGGGGGTATTGTTTTGCGCCGTAGTTAAAGCCGATAATCGGCTGAACACCCTGCGATATCCCCACGACGATCGAGAGGATGATTGCGTTTGTTTTCATGACGATTCCGCAGGCAGCCAGAGGAATATCCGTGCCGTAGGCCGTCTGCGCGCCATAATAGGTCAGCGAATTGTACAGGACAATCTGCACGAGGGTGATTGCTATCTGATTTGAGCTGCCGCTGATTCCCATGCTGCAGGTTTGCAGGCTGTCTCTGATGTTGAGCTGAAAACTGCTTTTTTCAAAATGGATGGTTTTGAAGTGCCATAAGTAGCGCACTGCGAGCACGAAGGAAAAAATCTGTCCCAGAATTGTCGCCAGGGCCGCTCCCACAATGCCCCAATCAAAAATAAAAATAAAGATCGGGTCAAGGATGGTGTTGACGACAGCCCCTGCAATCATGCAAGTCATAGAATACCTGGGGCTTCCATCTGCCCGGATCAGATTGCTCATGCCGTTTGTCACGATGAGAAAGGGCATTCCGGCTAAGGTGATGCCGGCATACTGTCTGGCATAGGGGAACACTTCCGCAGTCGCGCCAAACAATTGTAAAAGCTGGGTGAGCAAAAGCTCACCGACTGCCAGATAGACAAGCGCCAGGCTTCCCATCAGGACAATGCCGTTTCCGGCTGCCTTCGCGGCTGCTTCCGGTTTCTTGTTTCCCAGATAAAGGGAAACGCGGGAAGCGCTTCCGATTCCAACGAGCAGCGAGATCGCAAGACAGATGGTAGAGAATGGATAACAAATGTTTGTCGCGGCATTTCCAAGATACCCTACGCCCTGACCAATGAAGATCTGATCCACAATGTTGTAGAGCGAACCGACGAGAGCCGCCGTGATACTGGGAATGGCAAAGTTTCTCAACAGTTTTGGAATTTTTTCATAGCCCAGAGGATTTTCAGTCATAAAATTCGTCCCCCTTTCGTTCAATGTGAAGTTCTGATGTAATATTTATGCCAGTCTGCATCATCAGCTCCGCAAGGAGTTTCCTGTCGGGTTCGCTGACGCCCTGCAGTAAAAGAGCCTCTGTTTTTTCACAGATCGTCCGCACCGCGTCAATCACAGACAGCGCACGCTCTGTGGGATAAAGCTTACATGTACGCTTGTCCTTTTCATGCGGGGAGCGGGTAATCATTCCCTGCTTTTCCAATGCCGCAACCGTGCGCACAATATTGCTCGGATGGATATAAAATATATCCATCAGGGAATCCTGTAAAATGCCGGGCGCATCACAGATTTTGATCAAAAACATGTATTGGCTGCTGTTGATACCAAAGGGCGCAAGCTGTTTGTCCATATAGATTTTGGAAAATCGGTCGGTCACAGAAATCCATTTTAATAGTTTCATAGATAAATTCCCTCCTGTCAGGCGTATTATAGCATAATTTGCGTGCGCACGCAAGTTGTTTGAAACAAAGATTTATTTGCCCATTCAAGCGCTACGCTAAGTTGACAGAAGCAGATACAAACTGTCAGAGTGACTTTTTGGTGATATTTTCTGAGGCAGGAAACAATGCGTTTTGGTGATAAGACAACCATTGCGGGAAATAAGATATAGAAAGGAATTGAGGGGGCACAATATGGAACTGACAGCTAAAATGCTGCAAAAGATGGCGGCGGTGGATATCCGCAGTGTGGATATCAATACCCTCACGGATCTGAGGGATATTGAGATTGACACGAAAAAGCCTGTGCCGCAGAAGCTGGCCGCTTTTGCGGAGCAGACAAATAATGTATATGTACACCGGATTGGAGCGTATATCGTGAAAGTCCGCTTCCAGAAAGAGGGGCCGACCATTGACGATAAGATGGAGGAATATCTGAGGCGGCTTGCGGAGCTTCCTGTCTGAGCGGCCCGGAGCAGTTTGCGCCTGATAGAACAAAAAAGCCGGGGGGGATGCAATTGAAGGGAAGACAGTTCTATGCGGCCATGTATCTGCGCCTTTCAAGGGAGGACGAGGACAGGGGCGCAAAGTCCGAGAGCAACAGCATCAAAAGCCAGAGGGAACTTGTCAAATCGTTTCTCCGGGAGCAGCCGGACATCGAGCTTTACGACATCTATGTGGACGATGGGTTTTCGGGGAGCAGCTTCGACAGGCCGGAATTCAAGAGGATGATCGAAGACATTGAGGCGGGCAGGGTGAACTGCGTGGTAGTCAAAGATCTGTCCCGCTTTGGGCGTGATTATATTGAATCCGGAAGGTATATACAAAAAACATTCCCGGCGTTTGGCGTGCGCTTTATTGCGCTGACCGACCATTATGACAGCATGTCGGCAGACGCGGGGGAAAGTTCGATTGTGCTGCCGGTCAAGAACTTCATCAACGATTCCTACTGCCGGGATATCTCCACAAAGGTAAAGAGCCAGCTTAAAGTGAAATATAAAAGCGGGCAGTGTATAGCGGCCTTTGCAGTCTACGGGTATCGAAAGAGCGACACGGACAAAAACCGGCTTGCCATAGATGCGTACGCGGCGGAGAACGTGCGGCGGATTTTCGCATGGAAGATCGAGGGGCTGGCCATATCCGCGATTGCGCAAAAGCTCAACAGCCTTGGCATACTCTCGCCAAAGGAATATAAAAAATCAATGGGGCTGTCCTATAACGGCGGCTTTTGCAAGACGGGCGGCAGCGAATGGGGAAGCTCGACAGTCAAACGGATCCTGACAAACGAGGTCTATCTGGGCCACATGGTTCAGGGAAAGACAGAAAAAGTAAACTATAAGGTAAAGCGGCATATCGCCAAACCAGAGGGGGAGTGGGTGAAGGTGGAAAATACGCATCAGGCAATTGTTTCTGCCGATGACTTTGCCGTGGTACAGCATCTGCTGAAAGCAGACGGGCGCAAAAGCCCGGAGTCGGGAACTCCCAGCCCGTTTATGGGGCTTTTGTTCTGCGGCGGCTGCGGGGAGCAGATGATAAGGCGCGTGGTGCGCTATAAAAGCACGGCGAAGGTTTATTACATCTGCTCCACAAACAACCGGGGAGAAGGCTGCAGCAGGCACAGCATCGAGGAAAACACGTTGCAGGAGATCGTCCGTTGGAGTATTCGCAAGTACGCCAATACGTTCCTGAAAGAAAAGGAACTTTCTGACCGTGCAGTGCAGTGCAGGACAAATTTTGGCGCGGTTGTCCGGTATGACAGAGAGCTGGAACGGCTGAAAAAGGAGCGGGATAAATATAGTTCTCTCTGCTGCGGCCTGCATGAAGATCTGAGAAACGGCATTGTCACAAAAGAGGAATTTGACCGGCTGCACAGCGGCTTCTTTCGGAGAAGGAGAGCGCTGGAAGATGCCATGCTGAGGCAGGAGGAGCTCATAAAGAGAATGCTCAAAAATGGGGTGCTTTGTGCAAGACGGCTGAAAGCCTTTCAGGACTGTGCGGAACTCAGAGAGATAGACCGCCGCACTTTGAGCAGTCTGGTGAGGCGGATTGCGGTCTGCGAGAAGAAGCAGGTCGTGATTGACTTTTATTTTATGGATGTGTTTGAGATGACGTCAAAACCTGCCAGAAAGCGACTGACGGACGGGGAAAAAGAAGCGGAGAAAAAAAAGGAAAAAGCAGAGAGGGGCGCATAGTATGGGCAGGGTGTCAAAGCGGGGTTCTTCCCCCGCGGCGGCAGGGGAGAAAAAACATTTTAAAGCGGGCATTTACGCAAGGCTTTCATCCGATCAGGACAAAAAGAGTGAATCCGTGGAAGTGCAGGTGCTGATCGCGGAGAAGTATATCGAAGATTTGAATCGGAGAGGGGCGGCACAGATCGACATTGCAGACCGGTATATTGATATCGGGAAGACAGGAAGCAACTTCAACCGCGACGCGTTTCAGCGGCTTATGCAGGATATCAGGCTCGGCTGCATTGACTGCGTGGTAGTCAAAGACCTCTCGCGTTTTGGCAGAAATTATCTGGAAGCCGGGAACTATATTGAGAAAATTTTCCCTTTTCTGGGCGTCCGTTTTATCGCGGTTGCCGACGGGATTGACACAGGAAACAGGGGGGATGACACGATGCAGATGTCAACGGCTGTGACAATGGAGATCAAAAACCTCGTCAACGATATGTACGCCAGGGACTTTTCCGTGAAGGCAAAGCAGCACTTAAGACAGCGGCGGCAGGAAGGCGCCTACGTGGGAGGACCGGCGCCGTACGGCTATAAAGCCGGGTGGGAAAAAAACATACGGAAACTTCTGCCCGATGAAAAAACGGCGGGGATGGTAGCGCGGATCTTCTCTCTGTATATTGAGACAGGCAGCTATGCCGCGGTGGCGGACGACCTGAACAGACAGAGGGTGAACCCGCCCTGCGTGTACAGGAAGACGGGGGAAGTTTTTTTCACACCCGGTCTGGGGGAATTTAAAGGATGGGATAAAGGAGCGGTGAAACGAATCCTGAGAAGCGAAACGTACACCGGAAAGCTGGTGCAGGGCAGGACGTCCATTACCGCAAGGGACGAAAAGAACCGCGTCCAAAAGCCGAGGCAGGATTGGGTGATCTGGGAAAATACCCATGAACCGATCGTTGACAGTGCTCTGTTTCAGGAAGCGGCGCAGGTGCAGGAAAGGCTCCATGAAAAGGCAAAATCGCACAGACATAAAACAGAAGGCTGCCCGATCGGGGAGAATCTCTTTGACAGTGTGCTGTATTGTGGTGTATGCGGAAAGAAAATGACGCGCAGCAGCTGTGTAAAAATCTGTGCGGACAGCCAAAAGGCGCGGATCGAAGGGTATTTCTGCGCAGACAGCGGGCGGGCAAAAGCGGAGCGCTGCCCCACGCCAAACCGCATTGCAAAGACGCAGCTGGCGGATATCCTGCTCGCGCTTCTTCAGATGGAGTTTTTGGTCAATCTGGGAAAAACGAAAGCGTACACAGAGATTGCAAGGGAGCAGCTTCGGAATGCCAGGGCAAAGATTGACATAAAGATGCGGAACGTGCAAAGGGATATTGCCGCTGCAAACGCGGCAGAACAGACAAGTTACATGCAATACCGCGCGGGTGTTATCTGCCAGAACGCATACAATGAAAGCAAAGTGCGGCAGCAAGGACGGCTGTGCGATTTAGACCGGCAGCGAGCAGCGCTCGAAGCAGACAGAGAGAAGCTGGACGCCATATCCGGAAAGCATCTGGCAGCGGTCCGCGCCCTGATCCGTCTAAAAAGCGGCGGGGAACTGACGAAGGAACTGATAGAATCCCTGATCCGGAGGATTGAGGTCTATCCGGGAAAAAGGATAGAAGTTTGGTTTTGTTATTCCAATGAATTGTTGGAGGGGGTGTTGAAGAATGGATAAAGTCGCTATCTATCTGCGGCTTTCCATGGAAGATAAGGACGACAGGGACGAGAGCAACAGTATCGGCAGCCAGAGAACCCTGCTGTTTGACTATATCAGTCATCATGAGGAGCTGAGGGGGAAAGAGATCGCTGAATTTTGCGATGACGGGCACTCCGGCACAAGCATGGAGAGGCCGGGAATGCAAAGGCTTTTAAACGAGATCCGGGGCGGTAAGATAGGATGTGTGCTCGTCAAGGATATGTCCCGTTTCTCAAGGGACTATATCGAGCTTGGAACCTATATGAACCAGATATTTCCGTTCCTGGGGGTGCGGTTTATCGCGGTAAATGACCATTACGACAGCCGTGACCACGCAGGAAGCACGACCCCTGTTGACACGGCTTTCCAGACACTTCTGTATGATCTATACAGCAAAGATATCTCCGTAAAGGTCAAAACTTCGGTGGAAAATAAATGCGCAAATGGGGAATATGTTTTTGGACAGGTTCCCTTTGGGTATGAAAAAAGCCGGGAAGTAAAAAATGCGGTGGTGGTGAATGAGCAGGAGGCCAGGATTGTGCGCCGCATCTTTGCCCTTGCTCTTTGCGGGAACAGCAGCACACAGATCGCGCGGATTCTCAACGAAAAAGGGATACCGACCAAAACGCAGATGCGCCATCCTGAGAGGGAAGAAAAGGGTGGCAGGAGGCAGGCCTGGGACAGCGCCTCTGTCCGGGCTGTCCTGAATAACCGTTTTTACCTAGGTGAGATGGCGTATGGAAAATCAAAGCGGAAATATGTGGGCAGTAAAAGCGGTATCGCGGTGCCCATGGAGGACTGGAAAGTGATACCAGACCACCATGAAGCGCTTGTCGCGCAGGAAGTTTACGAGAAAGTGTGCCGCTTCCGCAAAGATGCAGACACTGCCAGAAAAGGGGAGAAAAACCCGCTTGTTGGGAAACTGTTCTGCGGCGGGTGCGGCTATTCCATGACTTACAGGCCCGTGCGGCACCGCAGGTTTGAGTGCCCAAAACATGCTGTCTTGCAGATACCGGAGTGCTGTACCTACATTCCGGCTGAACAGCTGGAAGAAGCGGTGCTCACCCTGTTAATCCAGGAACTGATGGTGCGCGGAAATGCCACAGAGGAAAGCAAAAGCCTTCTGTTATTCCAAAAGACCTGCATCGCAAGGCTGGAAAAGCGGGCGGCAGCGAGTCAGGACAGGCAAAAGCGGCTTCTGGAAGAGGCAGCGTCCTTATATGAAAATTATGCGCTGGGTTTGGTGCAGGCCATATCGCACAGGCAGAGGGCGGACTGCATCAGAGAACAGGTCTGTGCATTGTCGGTCAAGGAGCAGCAGGACAGAAATGAACAAAAACGGCTTCAGGAGGAATGCCGCAGGGCAGCGGAAGATATGAAGCAGGTGATACAATACGCCCGCTTAGAGTCGCTGACACAGGACGTGGTTGACACGTTTGTCAGCAAAATATATGTTTACAGAGATAAAAGAATTGAGATTGAGTGGAATTTTTGTGGGAACGGGGAGGAGTTGCGCGGGGGCGTATGAAGCGTCGTTCAAAATAATATTTCTTGACATGTATATCGAATTGTGGTAAGTTATTAAAAAGTTTAGGAGATCATGGAAATGCACAACATACAGTTTACAATGAACTACATGTACATGTATTGCAGACGTACTTAGAAGTAATTGTGTTTCGATTAGATGCACAGTTACGCAGGTAGGTCTGATATGTCTGTGCATATAAATCGGTAGATGTAAGTTGTGGTTTTTATAAATGCCTAAAATAACCGATAGATTTAGAAATGCACTGGACATATTGTATGTTTCGTGCATTTTTTTGTTTGGAACGTCTAAATCTAATTCTCAGAATACTGTCAGGAGACAATGTTGAGAATGGGGTGGCAAATACAGGGATTGCGCGCATTTAATACGGAGGTTGTATATGGAAGTAACATTATTAAGGGCAAATGTTGACAATGCAAAAGAACTGCACGCTATGCAGGTCGAAGCTTTCAAAGAATTATTG
>CAMWOK010000131.1 GCA_947175845.1 uncultured Lachnospiraceae bacterium
CCCTACTACGTTTCACAATTCGTCAATGCCCTCCGTGCAGGAATATATCGAGGTGTTCACGCCGATAGTCAGCGAGGGGATAGCGGTGATTTTCATCTGTATCACGACGAAGTTCAGCGGCTCTTATCAGTCCGCCATGAATGCGCGGGAGATGGTGCTCGAGAGCTGTCCCAACGCGCGGATAACTGTGATGGATTCTACGATCAACACAGTGCTGCAGGGGATCTTCGTGCTCGAGGCAGTCAGGATGTATGAGGCGCGGCTTCCGTACGAAAAGGTGGTCGAAGCGCTCGAGGCGATCAAGGGCACCGGAAGGATATTTTTTACAGTCGGCAATATTGATTACTTAAAGCACGGCGGGCGCATCGGCAAGCTTGCCGGAATCGCCGGCTCCATGCTGGGCATCCGGCCCCTGATCACGCTGAAGGAGGGGGAGATCTTCCCGTCCGGTCTGGCTAGAAGCCGGAAAAAGTCGCTCGAGAAGGTGTACGATCTGCTGTGGCAGTATCTTCAGGAGATTCACGCAGTGCCCGGTGCGTACAGTATCTGCGTGGGGTATGGGTACGACATCGAGGAGGGCGAGGCGTTTCGCAAGGGGGCGGTCGAGTTTCTGAATGCGAAGGGATATGCAGTGACCGACGCAGAGATTGACAAATACCAGATCGGCGCGACGATCAGTGTGCACACAGGTCCGTATCCGCTGGGATTTGGCGTGATCAGAAAAAGTATGGTATAAAGATAAAGGAGAGATGAAATATGGCAATGTATAGTCTGAAAAACGAACAGATCAGTATCTGTGTGGACTCCCTCGGAGCGGAGTTAAAATCGCTCAGAAAACTGAGTACCGGCACAGAATACCTGTGGGATGCGCGGCCGGAGTACTGGAAGCGGACATCTCCTGTGCTCTTTCCGCTCGTGGGGAGTCTCAACGAGGGAATTTACCGGTATGGAGGAAAGGAGTATCCCATGTCACAGCACGGGTTTGCGCGGGATATGGAATTTGCGCTTCTGCGGCAGACAGAGGACGAGCTTGTGTTTGAGCTGAAATCCTCGGAGGAGACAAGGGCGAAGTACCCGTTTGACTTTGCGCTGGAATTGGGATACCGTATCGAGGAGAGCCAGGTTTTTGTCTCGTGGAAGGTGACAAACTGTGGCAGTGCCAAGATGTATTTCAGCATCGGCGGCCATCCGGCATTTATGTGCCCGGTGGACGGGCAGGGGACACAGACAGAGTGTAAACTGAAATTTGATGTGAAAGATAAAATAACATCTGGTATTATTGGCGGCAGTGGCCTGCTGTCAGAGCGCTCTAGGGAGTATGCGCTGCAGGATGGTATGCTGGATATCACAGAGGACCTGTTTGACACAGATGCGCTGATCATTGAGCATCATCAGGCACATGTGGTATCGCTCTGCGACAGGGACGGGAAGCCGTATCTGACGGTCAGCTTCGACGCGCCGCTGTTTGGCGTGTGGTCGCCGCCAAAGAAAAATGCCCCGTTTATCTGCATCGAGCCGTGGTATGGCAGATGCGACAGGGAGCACTTTGCCGGGGAGTTGTCTGAGCGCGAGTGGGGAAATCAGCTGGCGCCGTCGGAGGTCTTTTCTGCACAGTACACGATAAGCGTGTAGCATGTTTTGCAGGCACGCTAGGGCGTGCCTGGCGAGGAGTTGCGCGCATACAGCTGCTGATATGCGGCGCTGCGCGCCGACTCCAATGTCTCACGGAGCCGCTCAACGACTGCCTTGTCGCGCAGACGTGCTGTGACAAGCGGAGAGAACCGTTTTCCTTCCAGTTCTATTGCGCCCTGAACTGCTTCATCAAAACTCTTTTTGGTGTGGTCATACAGCCAGGAATAGTTCATTGAGGTGTCTATCCAGTCGATCAGGCCGACGACGTCGACGATCTGGCGGTAGGGGCATTCGAGGCGCTGATAGGACTGTGGATATCCGTGCGATCCGTTGTACCAGCTGTGGTGGCCGAGGGCTGCCGCGGCATAGTGCTGTGTTGACCTGCAGGAACGCAGGCGGGCACTTCCGACGACGGTGTGCAGCTGTGAGATCGCATACTCTTCCTCGAACCACTGTCTCGCAGTTCGGGCAAAAAGGCTCACAAAATTAATCTTTCCGACATCGTGAAACACGCCGCTGTTCATCGCGAGTTCCAGCACAGCCTGGCGCTTCATCTGCGGTGACTGTATCAGGCGGATATAGTCGATATCGTCAAAAAATTCCGGCTCCTCATGGAAGATCACTTCGCACAGCGCGGCTGCGGCCTTTCCCACCACCTGAGAGTGCACATAGATGTCAGGCGCAAAGTGCAGCAGGATGCTCTGCTGAAATTCCCCGTAGGAGATGCCGTGGGGCGTCTCGATAAACGTGGTGGAAAGCTGCCTGAGAAATAGATAAAGCTGTTCGTTGGCAGCGTCTTTGGGGAACGCTTCCGCATATGCGATGGCTTTCCGGTAGATGCCGTCCAGAAATTTTTCCCGCCCGGGCAGCTGTTCGGGGTACTGTCTCAGATATTGACAGTAAAATGCGGGAAGCGAGAGGATGGCGTACATGCTCTCGACAGAGAACCTGCTGGTGTCTGCCAGATCCATCAGCTCCTCCATACGCCCGAGCAGATCTTCGAGCGTGAGCAGACCGCAGTAGTATTCGATTGCGCGGCAGGAAAAGGCGGAGTGCACGGGCGGCGTTTCGTTTTTGCTGACCGCCTCCGCGATCCGTCTGTTGTGGACAATGTATGCGGATTCCATGATGGCGGTCACATCCTGTGCAGTCATGTCATTATCGCGGCAGTACGATATGCTGAAAGCCATTTGCTGATGGGTCATATCAATGTAGCGGGTCCATGGAAGCTCCGGCGTTTTCTGCTGGAATTCCTCGTCCCGCAGAAGCTCAAGCGTCTGCTTTGTGATCCGGATTTTGAAGCTCGCGGACTTGAACTGCCCCAGGGCTGTGTTGGCGCGGGAGCGCAGGATATAGCCTCTGGTCTCAACAGATTCTATCTCATCAAAATATTTCAGATACGCGGCGGCTTCCGCAAAGCACAGCCGCATCTGCGCCGTATAATTTTCGATGTCAGGCCAGTCTAACCCAACCATTTTACTGCACATATTGTAGCGTCCTATGCCGAGCCAGTACAGATAGCGGATGACTGCGTCACGGTCCATATCGCGCCTTGCACGGCTCAGCAGTGCCTGATAGATCTGACAGAACAGGCCGCCGTCAAGCTCATTCTTTCCGTTGAGCAGTTCACCTGCAAATTCTTCCAGATCTGCCAGTTCCTCGGGAGCGGCTTCAAACAGCCGGTCAAACAGAGGAAACAGGTTATCGCGCAGCAGCGCGATATTGCGGTGGATGCGTTCCGTCACAAGCGCCCTGCTTTTGAGCAGTGCATCTCTGTAAATCTCGAATGAGGGGCAGTCCTGGGTCCTGAGCGTTGCAAGGACTGCGATTTCTCTCAAATTGTCGATGTATTCTTTCTGATATGGCTGCATAAGTAGATCCTCCCGACGCTATTGCGCATGTGTAAACTGTCTGCGCAGAATCTCCTGCAGGCGTTCTGCGTTTACTGGCTTGGAGCAGTGCTCGTTCATGCCTGCCTCCTGTGACAGGCGGATGTCCTCCACAAAGGCATTTGCGGTCATTGCTACAATCCAGACCGTCTGTGCGTCTGCGCGGGGCAGCTGACGGATCTTCTTTGCGGCATCGTAACCGTTCATGACCGGCATCTGGATATCCATAAAGATCAGGTTGAAATATCCCTCCGGCGAATGTTCGAACGCCTCCACGGCGCGCAGGCCGTTCTCGGCAGTCTCGACCTGCACGCCGGTGAGGGAGAGCAGCTCCAGCGCGATTTCGCGGTTCAGTTCATTGTCCTCGACCAGCAGCAGGCGGTACTGGCTGTAGTCAAGATGGATGTCGCGGCAGTCTTCCCGCTTCTGGCGGGCCTTGTATGTCAGCTCTGACAGGGCGGCAAAGAGCCTGCTCTGAAACAGCGGGTACGGGACAAAGCCGCTGATGCCTGCCCTTGTCGCGCGGTATTCAATCTGTACCCAGTCCGCGTCTGCGGTCATGATGATCGGGAAATCGCTTCCGGCAAGCTGGCGCACGTGGGATGCCATATCCAGCGCGGACATGTCCGTGAGTTCCTGTCCGGTCAGCAGCGCGCAGGGCATACGGTTTTCGTACTGCGCCTCGGTCAGCCACGTCACAACATCCATGCCGCATTTGAGATGTACAGCGCGCATACCGCCGTCTGCAAGATAGCCAATCATCTGCTGTGCCTGGCTGTCGAGAGGCTCCGCGATCAGTACGGTCTGCCCGGTCGGCAGAGGATATGTATCCGCTCCTTTCGGGGCGGCCGTGAACGGGATAGACACGAAAAAGCGGCTGCCGTTTCCCTCCTCGCTCTCGACAGTGATGTCACCGCCCATCCGGTCGAGCAGGCTCTTTACAATCGACATGCCGAGTCCGGTGCCCTCTATTTTATTGATTGCAGAGTTGTTTACGCGCTCAAATGGAACGAAGATTCGCTTTAAAAATTCAGGGCTCATGCCGATGCCGTTGTCCTCGCACAGAAAATCCAGCCAGATTCGCTGCGCTTTTTCCCGCTGGGAGAAGTGCACATGGACGCGGCCCTCCTCCTGTGTGTATTTCACAGCGTTTCCAATAATGTTGACCAGGATCTGCCGCAGGTGGAGGGGATCGCCTATCAGGTTTTCCTCGTGGATTGTACCGATTTCCATCTGAAAAACCTGATGCTTCTGCGCCGCCTGCGGCCGCACGATGACGGCGATGTCATGCACCATATCCGCCAGAGAGAACGGTTCTTCACTCAGGGTCATGCGCCCGCTTGCAATCCGCGACATGTCGAGCACATCGTTGACGAGACTCATCAGGTGCGTCGATGCCGTCTGTATCTTCTGCAGGCAGTCGAGTACACGCGGTTTCTCATCAATGTGTGACAGGCCGATGGAGGTCATGCCCATGATCGCGTTCATCGGGGTGCGGATGTCGTGGGACATGCTGGAAAGAAAGCTGCTCTTTGCACGGTTTTCCTCCTCACATGCGCGCAGCGCCTCCGCAAGCTCTGTATTCTGGCTGCGGAGCTGGTCTATCGCAGACCGGTACTGAGATTCCCCGCAGCTGTCCAGAATCCAGAGCTCATATCCGGCATCCAGCGTGATGCGCTCGGTATTCAGATTCTTCACAGTCTGTTCGGGGTCCGAAAACAGCAGCTGCTCCATGGCAAGGCCGGTGATCGCGCACGCGGCGCTGTCTGCAAAGAGGATACCCGGCGGTGCGTCCGGATGGCGTTCAATGATGAGGTATCCGTTGGTTTTTCCAGTTTCCATACTAATATATCCTTTCGATACTGCATTGCGATCTCGCTGCATCTGATGTAAAAACCGCCTGAATTACAGGCGGTCTTACTTGGCAGGCATTTTCGTTCTTCCCATACAGTATAGCACACCAGACGGCAATGCGCAACGAATTCCAAATTATTTCTCTCCCCGGCGCGACCAATTGGTGCTATGATACATCTAACAGGTGTAAGAAACATTCAATGTGCAGTACATAGTGCGCAATGTGCGCTGCGCAGTTACCAGAGGTGGAAAAAGCCGGCGGAAAGGAAACTATGACAAAAGAACAGTTGGGAAATTTAATTATCGCATCGGAGGACACGATGTACCATGTGGCAAAAACACTCTTATACAGTGATGCGGACTGCGCCGATGCCATTCAGGAGGCGATCGTGAAGGCGTTTTCCGGGATACAGGCTCTGCGGAAGGATTCCTGTGCAAAGACATGGCTCATCCGCATCGTGATCAACGAGTGCTACGCGATTATGCGCAGGGAGCGGCGCCTTGTGCCGCTTGGTGATCTGGCAGCCGAGGAGATGGCTGCGGAGCGCGCGGACTACTCGGATCTGTACGAGGCGCTCAGCCGCCTTCCGGAGGAGATACGCCTCACAGTCACGCTCCATTATATGGAAGGATACAGTGTCAGGGAAATTGCAAAGCTGATGAAAACGACGGAGAGTGCAGTAAAGAATCGTCTGATGCGCGCCCGGGCCAAGATGAAAGCAGATTTGGCGGCGGCGGAATAAAGGCGTGTATAGCGCCCGGTTGACGGGCAGAGAAAAAGTGGAGAGTTGTAAATGGGTGTAGAGTTAGACAGAAGACAGAGTGAGCTTGAGGATTTGAGGCAGCATTTTCCGCCGATGCCGCACAAACTGCGGCAGATGATTGAGCAGGAGGTGCAAAAGCAGGCCAGGACGGCGTCACCAGTCAGGAGGAGAAACCATATGACCAGAAAAGCTTTGATCGGCTCCCTTGCGGCGGCCATGCTGCTTGGGACGACCGTGTTCGCAGGTGTAGTGTACAGAATGCGCACGGAAAAGGTGGGCGATTATGCGATGAATACCAGGATAGAGCAAATCAATATGGAGGAGCGAGTGCCTGCCGACAACCGCCTGGCAGAAGGAGGGACTGCGATTCAGGATGTCGCGATGGAGGTTTCCTATCTGCCGGAGGGAATGGTGGAGACAGAGCATGGGAAATACAGTTTTACAGACAACCTGTACAAAGGCGGCGTGTCCATAACCTTTTATAAGATGGACACGGGGGATGCGCAGTTTGAAATGCTGACCAGGGGAGTCAAGGAGACACAGGAGGTCCGTGTGAACGGTTATGACGGGGTATATTTTGTTCTGCACGGCGGAAACAGCGATGTGGTCACGTTCAACCAGCGCGTCTACGTGGCGTACACGGATGTGCACTATGTGATGGAGATGTATGCCGCTTCGGATGTATCGCGGGAGGACGTGCTAAAGATTGCGGAAGGTGTGCGCCTGTGTCCTGTGTCTGACCAGACTGTGCAGAATCGTGTACATGCGTATGACTGGAGTTCCTATCTGGAATCGCGCGGCCAGAGTGAGGGGGTGGAGGTGTGGAATTCAAACGATTCCGTGCCCAAATCAGCCATGGCGAACACGCATGCAGTCGGCGAGGCATTTGCGGCTGAGGGCGTGGAGCTGACCGAGGATGACCAGCCGGGGACTGGCAATGTGGAGATCCGGGTAGCCGATGTGCAGATAAGCGATGCGATCAGCCTGCTTGACCAGTCTGTGATAGGCAGCGAGGAGCGCCAGCAGCTGCAGAAGGAAGTTGATGCATCGGGCAGGCTGCTGCCGGCAAAGATCGATTACTTGAAGTATGGAGACGGCATTCATTCCCTCAATGAGGTTGTGGACAGTCGCGAGGTGCCGCAGAAGCTGGTGTATATCACGGTGGAATACACGAATACCGGCACGGAGGATCTAGAGGAAGTGCTGTTTTGCGGACAACTGGTAAAAATAGTCGAGAAAGATGGCCAGATGCACCTCTATAAAGGAAAAGCGTCTGACGAAAACGCAGTGTGGGATGAGGCAGTCTTGCAGGGAGCAGCGGGATATACGTGGATGTGGTACTATGATGTGCACGGCGGAGAGCGCCAGAACAATTATATCACAAATCTGAGAGCGGGCGAGACGCGCACGGTACACATGGCATGGCTGATGCCGGAGGAGGAGCTTGAATATCTCTATCTGGATATGAGTACATCGGGCAGCAGCTATGAGTTCTGCGAGGAATCGCTGGCAATCGGATATGTGGATATCCGGCAGGAAATATCAGGTTCTCATTGACGAACTAGTGCTCCAT
>CAMWOK010000132.1 GCA_947175845.1 uncultured Lachnospiraceae bacterium
TCTCGTCGGTGTGCGGAATGCTCCTGTAACAGATTTCCCTGTTTGACCCGGCGGACAGATCGATCACGGTTCCGCGAAAGGGGGGATCTGAAGTTAACTGCTTCACAGTATTGGCGCAGATCAACTCCACCGCAGCGGCCTTCAAAAGCAAATCCTGCGTCTCATCCACAAGGATATACCCGTCTTGGGTACTCCGTATGACAGAGACTGTGTTGGCTGCATTGTACAGGTTTTCGTTGAGCCACCATGCCGTCTCCAGCTTCGCAGCCATGACGGACGTATCGCAGTAATATGTGGGGTAGATCCGTCTATAGTTAAAGTACCCTTCCTCCGGATGCATCCATGCACATGACTTGGAAAATCCGGTCATCTGCCCCAGCCATTGCAGCGGTGTCTGCCCATGCTGCGGAGAAAACCCCAGTATGTCCCTCAGCCACAAAAAAGAATTGTTTTCATACTGTTCCAGCAGCTGCAAAACCGCAGGCTCATAGGACACCGTCACGCCGTATTCATCCAGCGGCAGTTCGTGGAGTTCCCCGTCCAGCGTACACACCGCAATGCTGTCCGCGCTCAAGTCATAGGAGGCATTCAGCGCGGATGACACTTCCTCGACTGTCATCCCGGTACAGTACAGTTGATTGATAAAAACCCCCAGCGGGAAAACACCATTCATGTGATAATACTGGTCCAGCGCAATGACAGCGGTCACGCCAAGCACCGCCGTCACGCAGACCATTCTGATGATTCCAAGTAAAAATTTTTTCATAAAATGTACACTACTGGCGGTTCTTCAAATCCTCCGCGTCGAAGGCTTCACTGATTGCCGCCCCTGCCGGAACCATCGGAAATACCTTGTCGTCCTCCTCGATGATGCACTCAATCACAACCGGCTTGTGCAGCGCGATCGCCCGCTCAATCGCCGGCGCTACTTCCTCGCGCTTTGTGACGCGTATCGCCTCACAGCCAAGCCCCTCGGAAACCTACTGGCGGTTCTTCAAATCCTCCGCGTCGAAGGCTTCACTGATTGCCGCCCCTGCCGGAACCATCGGAAATACCTTGTCGTCCTCCTCGATGATGCACTCAATCACAACCGGCTTGTGCAGCGCGATCGCCCGCTCAATCGCCGGCGCTACTTCCTCGCGCTTTGTGACGCGTATCGCCTCACAGCCAAGCCCCTCGGAAACCTTCACAAAGTCGACCTTGTCGGACAGAATGGTCTGTGAGTAGCGCTTTTCATAGAACAGGGTCTGCCACTGGCGGACCATGCCGAGCACATGATTGTTGATCACGATCTGGATAATCGGAATATTGTAGCGGCTCGCAGTCGCAAGCTCGTTCATGTTCATGCGGAAACACCCGTCGCCTGCGATGTTAACGCAGATCCTGTCGGGCATTCCGACCTTTGCACCGATACATGCGCCGAGGCCGTATCCCATGGTGCCAAGTCCGCCGGACGAGAGGAATGTCCTGGGCTCCGTGTATTGATAATACTGCGCCGCCCACATCTGATGCTGCCCCACATCCGTTGACACAATCGCCTTTCCCTGCGTGACGCGGTCGAGCTCCTCGATCACGTACGGGCAGGTCAGCTTGTCGGACGCGTAGCGCAGCGGATATTTCGCCTTGAACTCCTGAATCTGCGCGATCCACGCGTCGTGATTCTGCTGATCCAGCTTGCTGTTGAGCTCCTTTAAGACGGTCTTCAAATCCCCGATCACCGACGCGTCTGTCCGGATATTTTTGTTGATCTCCGCAGCGTCAATGTCGATATGTAAAATCTTTGCGTTCTCCGCAAATTTCTTCGCATTCCCTACAACTCTGTCCGAGAACCGCGCGCCGAGCGCAATCAGCAGATCGCACTGGCTGACGCCGAAATTGGAGGTCTTGGTGCCGTGCATTCCAATCATGCCGGTGTAGAGCGGACTTTTTCCGTCGAACGCGCCCTTGCCCATCAGGGTATCGCACACAGGCGCCTGTATCTTGTCCGCAAACTCCTTAACCTCTCTGGAAGCCCCGGAAATAATCGCGCCGCCGCCCAGATAAATATATGGTTTTTTTGCGTTCTGGATCAGCTCCAGCGCCACGTCAATATCCTTTTCGGTATATGAATTTCTGATGGCTGGCTGCTCTGGCTTCTCCGGCACAAACTCGCACTTGTTTGCCGTGACATCTTTGGTGATGTCGACCAGCACCGGTCCCGGCCGTCCTGACTTTGCAATCTTGAACGCCCGCCGGATTGTGTCCGCCAGCTTTGTGACATCCTTCACGATGTAGCCGTGCTTTGTGATCGGCATTGTCACGCCCGCAATGTCAACCTCCTGGAACGTGTCCTTTCCGAGCAGCGGCAGATTGACGTTGGCCGTGATTGCCACCAGCGGCACGGAATCCATGTAGGCAGTGGCAATCCCTGTGACAAGGTTTGTCGCACCCGGACCGCTCGTCGCCAGGCAGACGCCGACTTTGCCGGTTGCGCGCGCATAGCCGTCCGCCGCGTGGGAAGCGCCCTGTTCATGCGAGGTGAGAATGTGACGAATCTCGTCGCTGTGCTTGTACAACTCATCATAAATATTTAAAATCGTTCCGCCGGGATATCCAAACACAGTGTCGACACCCTGCTCTTTCAGACATTCAATAACGATCTGTGAACCTGTTAACTGCATATTAAAAATCTCCTTCTGGTCATTAAAAGCGTGTTTTTAGCTAATTCCTCGGAATCTCGAGAATTGCGCCTCTGTTTCCGCTGGTTACAAGCGAGCGGTATCTTGCGAGATAGCCTGTCGTGATCTTAGGCTCTCTCGGCTGCCATGCCGCGCGCCTCTTTGCCAGCTCCTCGTCCGAAACCCTGACATTGAGTGTGCAGTTCGTGATATCTATGGCAATGATATCCCCCTCCTCGACGAGCGCAATCGGCCCGCCCACCGCCGCCTCCGGGGACACATGACCGATCGAAGCGCCGCGCGAAGCGCCGGAGAACCGTCCGTCCGTAATCAGCGCCACCGTGGAGCCAAGTCCCATTCCGGCGATCGCGGAGGTCGGATTGAGCATCTCGCGCATACCAGGACCGCCCTTGGGTCCCTCGTAGCGGATGACCACGACATCCCCCGCCACAATCTTTCCGCCCTTGATTGCGTCGATGGCATCCTCCTCACACTCGAACACGCGCGCCGGTCCCTCGTGGACAAGCATCTCGGGCGCAACGGCAGAGCGCTTGACCACGCTTCCATCCGGGGCGAGATTTCCCTTTAACACGGCGAGTCCGCCCGTCTTGCTGTATGGATTGTCGAGCGGCCGGATGACCTCGGGATTTTTGTTCTGCACGCCCTTTATATTCTCACCGATGGTCTTTCCAGTCACGGTCATGCAGCCCTCGTTCAGCAGCCCAAGCTCTGACAGCTCGTTCATCACGGCGTACACGCCGCCCGCCTCGTTCAGATCCTCCATGTAAGTTGGGCCTGCAGGCGCCAGATGGCACAGATTCGGCGTCTTTGCGCTGATTTCATTGGCGTATGCAATGTCAAAGTCAAATCCAATCTCATGCGCAATCGCAGGCAGATGCAGCATGGAGTTCGTGGAGCATCCGAGTGCCATGTCGACTGTGAGCGCGTTGATGACAGACTCTTTTGTCATGATATCGCGCGGACAGATATTTTTCCTGAGCAGCTCCATCACCGCCATGCCCGCATGTTTTGCGAGCTTGATTCGCTCGGAGTACACCGCCGGGATCGTGCCGTTTCCCTGCAGTCCCATCCCGAGCGCCTCGGTGAGACAGTTCATGGAGTTTGCGGTGTACATGCCCGAGCAGGAACCGCACGTCGGGCACGCCTTGTTCTCGAACTCGCACACATCCTCCGCGCTCATTGTTCCGGCCGCGTACGATCCGACCGCCTCAAACATGGAGGAAAGGCTGCGCTTCTGCCCTTTCACATGGCCTGCGAGCATAGGGCCGCCCGACACAAACACAGTCGGCACGTTGATGCGCGCAGCTGCCATCAAAAGTCCCGGCACATTTTTGTCGCAGTTTGGCACCATGACAAGCGCGTCAAACTGATGTGCGAGCGCCATGCACTCTGTCGAGTCCGCGATCAGATCCCGCGTCACCAGCGAGTATTTCATGCCGATATGCCCCATGGCAATACCATCGCAGACCGCAATTGCCGGAAATACCACCGGAACGCCGCCCGCCTCCGCCACGCCGAGCTTCACGGCGTTGACAATCTTGTCCAGATTCATGTGCCCCGGCACGATCTCATTGTACGAGCTGACGATACCGACCATGGGCTTTTGCATCTCTTCCTCTGTAAATCCTAACGCATTGAACAGGCTTCTGTGCGGCGCCTGCTGCATTCCCTTTTTTACGTTGTCACTTCTCATTCTCTCTATCCTTTCCTGTCTGCAGTCTCTCTGCACATTCCTTATACATCTGTATTCTATATTCTCTCAGAGATCAGATCCCCCATCACCGCAGTGCCGACCTGCTTTACACGATCGCGCTTGTCCGCCTCCTGCGGCATAATGTCGATGGTCCGATACCCTTCCTCAAGCACCTTCTGCACTGCCGCCTCGATCGCGTCCGCCTCCCTGTCAAGGTCGAACGAGTAGCGGAGCATCATCGCCGCGCTCAGAATCGTCGCGATCGGGTTTGCGATCCCCTTTCCGGCAATGTCAGGCGCGGATCCGCCGCTCGGCTCGTAGAGTCCGAACTTTGTATCATTCAGGCTCGCGGACGACAACATTCCGATAGAGCCCGTAACCATGCTCGCCTCGTCTGACAGGATATCTCCAAACATATTTTCTGTCAGGATTACATCAAACTGCTTGGGGTCCTTCACAAGCTGCATCGCGCAGTTGTCGACAAGCATATGTTCCAGCGTGACCTCCGGGTAATCGCGCGCAACCTCCTCGACCACCGTTCGCCAGAGCCGCGAGGAGTCGAGCACGTTTGCCTTGTCGACGCTGGTCACTTTCTTTCTGCGCTTTTGGGCAATGTCAAAGCCCTTGACCGCAATGCGTCTGATTTCATTTTCCGTGTATGTAAGGGTGTCCACTGCCGTGACAACACCGTCGACTTCCTTTGTGCTGCGCGCTCCAAAATAAAGACCGCCCGTCAGCTCGCGCATGATCATCATATCAAATCCGCTGCCGATGATGTCATCCCGCAGAGGACATGCCTCTTTCAGTTCCTTATATAAATATGCAGGTCTCAGATTTGCGAAAAGGTTCAGTTCCTTTCGCAGCTTCAAAAGTCCTGCCTCCGGTCTTAAGTGCGGCGGAAGCTTGTACCAGGGCGAAGTGGACGTGTTCCCGCCGATAGAACCCATGAGCACGGCGTCAGCTGCCTTGGCTGTGGCAATCGCCTCGTCCGTGAGCGGTTCCCCGCACGCGTCGATGGATGCGCCCCCCATCAAGATATCTTTGTACGAAATGTTGTGGCTGTATTTTTTTGCAACCTTGTCGAGTACTTTCTTTGCCTCCGCAACAATCTCCGGCCCGATCCCGTCACCAGGGATACACACAATATTCAAATTCATTCTCACACGCTCCTTTTCGTTGACTCAAACATCCGTCTGTGAATAAATATACACATACTCAATCATATTACATTCGACAGAAAATTTCAACAGAATACACAAAAAAAGATGGGATTGCTATTTTGTCCCATTTCCACTATAATCAAACTATTAATGTGACGCGGCAGTCTTTTGCCCTGCCCCGCACAGAAATAGAAAAGAGGCAATCTAATATGAATAAGAATAAAAAAAGAAAACACCGATACTGCTACGGTTCGCTCATCGCCCTGCTCAGTCTGATGACCTGCCTGATGTTTGGCAAAATCGCCTGCGCGGACTTTGATTCAGAGCAGACAGCAGACACGGCAAATCATTCCGACAGTCCGCTGCCCGCGGCAGACTTCCCCGAAAAAGTCCTCTCCGAACCGGAATTCCAGGAGGTTTTCCAGGAGTATGATATCACTCTGATGGCAGTCGGCGACAACCTGCTCCACATGGGAATTGTCAACACTGGAAATCAGTCTGACGGGACGAGAAACTATGATTTTCTATTTGACGGAATCCGGGATATCCTGGCGAATGCAGATATCAAGATCATCAACCAGGAAACGATATTGGGCGGAAATCAACTGGGATTTCATGGATACCCCAAGTTCAATTCCCCGACCGAGGTGAGCGACGCCATTGCAGACGCAGGCTTTAACGTCGTCCTGCAGGCGACAAACCACACTGCGGACCAGGGACTGCGCGGAATGCAAAACTGCATTGACCTCTGGAAAACGCACCCGGAAGTGCTGGTTGCCGGACTGCACGATCCATTTGTGCCCGCGGCCCTGCCTGAACCGAATATCGCGACAGACGCCATATCTGGCTCCGACAGCGCGCAGACGCCCCCTGACACGCACATCCCGCTATTGGAAATACAGGGGTGTACCTTTGCGTTCCTCAACTATACATACGGCCCCAACAGCGCCAGTGTATCGGCCGCTATCAGCGACCAGATGGACATGCTCTGCGCGGTGAACGAATCCAGCCGCAGGATTGATTTCACAACTCTCAACCCGCAGGTGCTCGCCGACATCGCTCTCGCGGACACCCTCGCGGACGTCGTGGTTGTATGCCCTCACTGGGGAACCGAGTATGCAGACACCCCGTCCAGCTATCAGGAAACATTTGCCATGCAGATGACAGCTGCCGGCGCGGACGTCATCATCGGCACGCACCCGCATGTGGTACAGCCCATAACCTGGATTACCGCGGAAAACGGAAACCGCGCCCTCTGCTATTACTCGCTCGGAAATTATGTCTCCACGCAGAAAAATGCAAAGAGTATGCTCGAGGGACTTGCTTGGGTGACTTTTCACGTCTCGGAAAGCGGCGTCTCCATCGCAGAAGAACGCACAGGGGTTATCCCGCTCGTGTGTCATTACTCAAGCGGCCCTGTGCGCCTCAAAAATGTGTATCTGCTGGAAAATTATACCGAAAAACTTGCACAGTCACATGGAATTATCGCCTACGGCGGAGTCCCCTTTCATCTGAGCAGCCTCCGGAAGTGGAGCGACGAGATCCTCGGCAGCTGGGTGCTCTCTGCCGACACCATCACCACGCCGCAGTATTAGTCCACAATGCTGCGCACGCCCAGAATCACGCCGTCATAGTCATAATTGCTGATAATGACGCCCTTTCTGGAATTTGCGGCATGGATAATCTGCCCATTCCCAATGTAGAGCCCGACATGTGTGCAGCTTGAGCCGTTTGAGCTGTAACAGATGACATCCCCCGGCTGAATCTGTGACATGTCGATGCTTCTCCCGGCCGAGGTATACTGACCCTGCGGCGTCCTGCTGAGGCTGTACCCGAACTCCTTGTACACATAGCAGGTAAACCCTGAGCAGTCCGTCCCCGTCGCAAGGCTCTGCCCGCCGTGCACATACCGGTTTCCAAGGTACTGCATCGCGTAGTCCACCACTGCGCCGCGCAGTTCAGAGACGCTGGCAAAGTTGGTCTGCGGCGGCGGTGTGGAGATCACCGTGCGCTCCGGCGCTGCCTCCTCCGTCGCCTGCGTTCTCGCCTGCAGTTCCAGCAGTGCCGCCCGCTCTGCCTGCTCCTCCTCTATGTAGTTGGCATCGATAATCTCCTCCGCCACCGTCACATACTCCGCCGCCCCATAT